>NZ_JBDSQY010000152.1:0-20572 GCF_039929585.1 Capsulimonas sp. | reverse complement strand
TTGTCAGCACTTTTCCCGGTCCCGGCAGTAGGGGCGCTTCGGCGGGCGGCGCGGGCGGAGGCGTCTGCCCGGGAGGGGTATTGGCATGCAGCGCAGACGGCGCCATTGCCGTCAAAACCGCCAGTGTCAGAACGAGTCTTTGGGAATGCATGGGGGGTATTCCTTATTTCTTCACGGCCGCTGCGTCGCGCAGGGCGCCGAGGGTGCGGGCAACGATTGCGGTTTCCGCCGCTTCGCGCGGCGCGTCGTCTTTGTGATTGTTGGTGTATCGAATGAGGCCCGCCGGATCGAGGACAAAGGCGCGCGGGCATGGATCGGCATGATAAAGATCGCTTGTGACACGCATCCGTATGTCCGGCAGCAATGTCGTCTGTGTGAGGTCTAAGTTCGTCTCGGACGCAAACTGCTTCGACATCTCGGCGTCCCCAGTAAAAACGATCACCGTCGCGGGCGCGGGGCTGGACGCGGGAAGCGCCCCGCCGCGCTGGAACTGGCTCCAAAGCCGCGCGGTCTTGTGACACCAGGGGCAGCCGCAGAAGAAAAAGAGGGTGACGGGGCGGCCTTGGAACTCCGCCAGCGTGCGCGATTTGCCGTCGGTATCCGCAAGCGTAAACGCCGGGGCCGGCTTCGGCGCGGCGGCGGCCGGCGCGGCGGGCTTTTTCTTGATGGGAGCCCCGAGCGACGGCGAAGCAGCCAGAGCGGCTATCCAGGGGATCAACACGAGAATTTGGGCGGCGTTGCGAATAGACATAGGTATTACCTTCGTACGGTATTATATCACGCCGCGCGCAACTTTATCGCCGCGTTCGGGTCCGTGAGAGTAGGAAACACTATAAATGGACAACAATGCGGGCGCCGACACGCCCATGAACCGCAATAGCCTGAAGACACTTTTGCTCTCGTGCGCCGCCACGGTCGCGCTGTGGTTCGTCCCGCTGGCGTCCTTCGCGCTCTACCCACTGCGCCTCTTTGTCACGTTCATCCACGAAAGCGCGCACGCCCTCGCCGCGCTGCTCACCGGCGGGCGTGTCGCCGAGATACAGATCGAACCCGACGCTTCCGGCGTCACCATGACCTATGGGGGCTTCGGCCTGCTGATCGTGATGGCCGGCTATTTAGGGGCGACGGCGTACGGCGCCTGGCTGATCTCGCTCGGCCGGCGCGCACGCGCCGCGCACGCCGCGCTCTACGCCAGCGCCGCCGTGGTCGGCCTCGCCACCGTGCTCGCCGTCCGCCCCTGGCACAATTTCTTTGGCTTCGCCTGGGGCCTCATCATCGCCGCCTTGCTCGTCTGGGCCGGACGACGCATGTCCGCTCTCGCCGCCGAACGGACCGTGATGTTCCTGGGCGTGCAGTGCGTCGCGAACGCCCTCTACGATCTAAAAACGTTGGTCGGCCTCTCCACTATCCCCAATGGCCCCACGACCGACGCCGCCTTGATGTCGCAGATGATCCCGCTGCCGCCAGTGGTCTGGGCGGTATTATGGAGCGGAGCGGCGCTGGGGATTCTCTGGGCCGCGCTGCGGCCATACTGGCGGCGAGGAGCTTAATCCCTAATTCTGGGGACGCAGAGAAGATTAGGATGGTGGGATTAGGCAACCGCACGCACCGCCAGGTCCCCCAGCGTCACTGTATATCCGCGCTTTTCCCCGTTCGCCGCCCAGGCCACGGTGCATTCGCACGCCACGGCCACGGTGATCATGACGAGGTTGCGCGCTAAGGGATAGTCACACACATCGTCATTGCTGGGAGACGGCACGCGATAGCCGTCATTCCAAAGCACCTCGGCGTAGCCGTTCGCAAGACCGGCGTGCAGACAAGGAATGTTCGAAGTCAGACAATGCTGGGTCACGGCGGCGCGGGCCGCGCTGTTGTCAAACGCGTCAATGACCAGCGCGCTGCCCGCGAGCAGTTTGGCAATATTATCGGAAGCCAGCGTCTCCATGCGTGTCTCGACGGTAACGCCAAGGGCTCGATAAAGCGTGTTGGCAAGGATCTTCGCCTTTCCGGCGCCGATGTCGGAGCGGTAGTACGGCTGCGTCGAAAGATTGCGCTCCTCGACCCGGTCATGGTCGATCACCCGCAGACGGCCGAAACCCTGCCGCGCGAGGTTCTCGGCGATATTCGCGCCCAAAGCCCCCGCGCCGCAGATGGTGACCGGAAGATCGCGTATCGTGTGCATTGTCGCGTCGGTCCGATACAACTCTTCATGATAAAGGGCGGAAGTCCGGCTCATCGTTTTTCGTCCATCTTACCAACCAAAATCCTCGCGGCGCTCAATAACGCCGACCAGTGACTGCAAGTCGAAATCGTGGTCCCGGTCGCTCAGACAGATGCCTGAGCTGATGACGGTGAGATCTTTCTTGGCGATGGCGCTGGTGTGGCGCTCGCCGTCGCGCGTCGCCCAGTCGACCACCCAATATTCGCCGCGATCCTGAAAGTCGCGCAGATCTCCGCCGGCAAAGGCAAGAGCATCGCCCAATCTCTCGTTATCTCCTCGGCGCGCCCGCGCCGCGCGGCGGCGACGCTTCAGCGCCTCGAAACCAGCGGCCGCCTCCGCCGCCAGCGTATAGGCCACGCGCATCTCCGGGGTCAGGCCCGAAAAGCGCAGATCGTCCGGCGAAGTTGTTTCGCGCAGCGCGGTTCGAAGAGCTTCGGCGTGGCGAGGATCGGCGCGCCGGTCTTCATACGCGAACCACCAGACGCCGCCTCCGCCGTGCGCGATCACCTGTTCGAACGGCGCGGAGTCCGTCACAAGATGCGCAAGAATCGGCTGCGCCGCGCCAAGACGTCCGTTCATATCGGGTTCGTTTGCAGGATAGGCCAGCCACGTCTGCCCGCGCAGAGGACGCACCAGGCGCACGCGCAGCGACGGCAGCCGCGACAGATACTCCGACACCTGCGGCAGCGATGCTTCCTCCACCAAAGCCGCCCGGCGAGAATCTAACGGCTGGAAAACACCCCACCCTTCGAAGTCACTCGGCTCCGGCGCGAAGGTCTGCACCAACCCGCCCACTCGAACACGCACCTGCCCGCCAGGGACACAGGGGGCAAGGAAACGCGCATCGCGGACGCGCGCTTCCTCGGCGGATATTCGGCTGAGCAGAGCTTTGATGTTCATGGGTTTTGCATAATCATTGTTATGATTCGCGGATCAGGATGGCAGCACCGCCGCCGCGCAGTTTTCGCCGCTGGTGATGGCGCCGTTGATCGAACTGCTTTCCGTCCATTCGGCGGCGACATAAAGACCCGGCTGATCCGTTGTCACTCCCGGCAGACTTCCATACACGCCCGGCGGCTGCGGGAACTGCGAGTATGGGATTCGATAGACTTTCAAGGGCGCGTAGCTGGCGAGCGCCCGGACCGCTTCGCGGTCGGCGGCGTACATTTTGCGCAGGTCATCCATCGCGGCGTTGCAGAGCTGGGTATCGTCCATCTCCGGATCGCCGAGCACGGTGGCGCCGAGCAAATGCCGGCCCATCGGCGCGTAGCTGGGGGCGACATTGCTGATCTGCTGAGCGTCGTTGACGAACGCGTCTTTGTCAGCATTGAGGACGAGCTTTTTGCTGTCGCTCAGCGCCTTGTCGCCGGCGAAATAGATCGTTGCCTTGCCAAGCGCGCCTTCGGGCGCGGGCAGACCAGCAAGATGCGCGGCGGCCGGCGCGGGGACAGCGAGCACCACGGCGTCGGCGTCGATCGTTTCCCCGGTCTCCAGGACAACTCCCGTGGTTCGCCCCTCCCTCTGCATTAAGCTTCGTACCGGCGCGTTCAATCGAATTGCGCCGGCCTCTCGCAGCGGCGCGGCGAGCTGCTGGGTGACCGCTCCCATGCCGGCGGACGGCACGGCGGTCTGTCCGGTGCTCAGCATCCGGAAGTAAAAGCGAAACGCAGCCGCCGTGGTCGAAAGGTCGCGCTTCAGCAAGATGCCGCCGTAGAAGGGGCGAAAAAAGACGTCGATCGTCGAGTCGTGGAATCCCAGGCCTTTCAGATAATCGTAAGTCGATTGATCGTCAGGCTCATAAGGGTCGAAACCGCTGCCGATCCCCGAGAGGGATTGTGACAATTGCAGCGTGCGCAGCTTGTCCGTGACAGGGATCGCAAGGTTTGCCGCTGCGCCGGCGACATCAGCCCAGTTATGATCGCGCAGCGGGTCGGTCAGTACGCTCTGGCGGCCGCCCCGGCAGATAATCGCGCCCGGATCGAAGGCGCGCAGGTCCAGCGCCCCGATGTCGAGATTGCGCTTCACCGCCGGATAGGCGTCGAACAGCACCTGGAAGCCGCGATCCAGAATAAATCCGTCGACGATATCCGAGCGAACGCGCCCGCCGACATCATCGCTCGCTTCCAGCACCACGACCTCGACGCCCGCGCTGTGCAGATGGCGCGCGCAGGTAAGCCCCGCCAGTCCCGCGCCCACGATACATACCTTCATAGAATCCCGTCCCTTCTGTAATCACAGAAGAGTTAGGGGGGCGAGGCCGGGTTTCCTGCCTCGCCCTTCTCCAATCACGGTTAGTCGTCACCCCGGCGGAATCCGAGACGGCCGTCGCCATCTTCGAGTTCGCCCATCGCCTCGGGAGTGCGCGTCCGTTTGAGATGCTCGCGCATCTCGCCGATCTGGCCGAGCACGGCTTCCGCGAACGCCGCATCCAGGACAATCGCGCCTTCCTGAGCGCGCTGGAGCGCCGCAGAGACGAGCACTTCCTTGAGATACGCCGGCGTAAAGCCGTCCGTGCGTTCGGCGACTTGAGCGACGAGCGCTTCGACATTCACATCGACCGTAATAAGCGGCGCCAGGTTCGGCCGGCTCAGAACATAGCGGCAGTACGCCGCGCGCTCCGCCAGCGCCGGAGGCCCAATATGGAAGACACGGTCGAAGCGAGACGGGCGCCGCAGCAGCGCCATGTCGATCTTCTCCGGATGATTGGACGAGGCGATCACAAGCACGCCGTGGTTGCTCCGGAACCCGTCCATCTCGTTCAGGAAGATCGTACGGTTGAACTCATTGATCAAACCGTCCACATCCTCAAATGCGAGAATGCAGGGCGCGAGCTTTCGGGCGCGCTTGAAGATGGATTTGATCGCTTCCTCATTCTCATATTCGCTCAGATCGCGCACATACAGAAACGGCAGGTCCGGCAGCGCCGCTGCGGCGGCTTTGCAGACCATGGTTTTGCCAGTTCCCGGGGGTCCGACCAGCAGGACGCCGCGACGCCAGGCGAAGCCCAGGGCCTCATATGCCTCGCGGCTTCCGGCAAAGCCCTCGACCGCTTCCCGAAGACGTGTCATCATCTCTGGCGCCAGCACGATGTCGTCCCAGGTGACCTTGCCGATCTCTTCGTCCAGATCTTCGGCGTGCTCCCAGCCGGCGGCCCAGCGCAGGCTGCGGCCGGACGGGTATTCGGAGTACTCGATCATCGCCGTCGAAAACTCACGCAGCAGCTCTGGATCGGCGGCGAGACAGACGACTTCCATCACCCGGTTGCTGGCCGGCGTCAGCACCAGCTCCACAGTCTGACCACACCAGTCTGCGGCGAACCAGCCAAAAAGATGCTCGCTCTTGTTGTCGACACGCGTCTGATACAGATGGGTCGAAGAAAGCAAACTGCGCATCCCTCCGCATTTCTCGTTCAGAAAGCGCGTGAACATCACGCGGTCCGGCCACATAGACAGAGTGGCGTACTCAGGACGCCGCGTGCGAAGCGCATGGATCAGCGCATCACCATGTTCATCGTAGTCGAAGCCGCGCAGGGCTTCATTCATAATCTCATCGCGCCAGGAAAGCGCCGTCATCTCGGCGTGCGCGCCGTTCCGGTGTGAAGTTGTTTCTAAAGTACTCATAATTGACTTCTTTATCGATTTTAGGTGTGCAGTCGATAAATAGTAACGTCCATAAAGTTATCCGTATCAGCTCTGTTTTCGTTCCCCGGTTATAAAAACCGGGTCTGGGAAGCGCTTTGCGCTAACTGTCCGTGCCGGACAGACAAACATTGATGGTCGATTATCCATAGTTTGTTCGTCCGGAACGGACGATTAGTCGCGCAGCGACTCCCCAGACCCGGTTTTTATAACCGGGGAACGACTGTGGTTTAGGCTAAAGAAACCAGGTTCAAGCCTCACCACTCATCCCGCTCCGGCAGCGGCGTGTCCAGAATCTCCATCAGCAGCTCCAGGCGCGACGGGCGCGTGAGCAGCGGGACGAGGTTCGGCAGCGCGTAGTAGTCGCCGGCGAAGGTGAACGTGTCCACCGTGACCTGCTTCTCTTTGAGCTTGTTCTCCACCCAGTTTCCTGCATGGCCGACCTTGACGATCACGACACTGGGCGCAATGTTGAGATCGCGCTTGTACGCCTCGTAGACATCCGCGAAGTACGGCGCCGTGTTTTCGCCCTCGTCGGTGACGAGGATGATCTGCTCGGCGATCTGCTTCTTGAGACGCATCGCTTCCAGAGCGCAGCCGACGCTGGTGCCGCCGCCGGCCTTGATCAGCTGGAAGGCGCGCTCCCAGTCGCTGAGCTCCGCTCCCTTCGCCGTGACGGGATACGCCAGCGTGTCGAAGGCGTAGACCCAGAGGCCGGCTTCGGCGACGCCGGAGATCATCGCGGCGATCCGCTTGCCCAGCTCGATCGCGCAGTCCATCGAACCCGATTTGTCGACCAGCAGCGCCGTGGAGCGCTTGATCGTTCCACGCGCCTTGATCTGCGTGTCGGCGATCTTGGACAGCCGCTCGGTCATCTCCGCGTCCAGATCCGCCGCATCGGCAGCGACCCGGGTTTTGAAGACGGACACACGGCCATGCGTCTCGGCCTGCTTCAGCTTGTCGTCGATCAGCGCCTTGACGTCCGGATGGTCCATCGCGCCGCGCGCCTTCAGCGATTTCAAGTTGTTGATGACCTCCTGCGGCGACATCGACGCGATCAGGGCGACAAGAACGACGGGAGTCACCTTCGACACCGCGCCGATCGCGACCGTGTACGGAATCGCATGCTCGACGATCAGCTGCGCCTGCGCTTCCGGCGTCTCCGCCTTCGCGATCAGTTTCAGCATATACGCCAGGCTATCCACAGGCGGCTGATCGCCAAAGAGGATCTCGTTGGCGCGGACGCCCGGCGCGATGTGCAGCGTCGCATAGAGATGCTTCATCGCCTTGCGGCCACGCAACGCGGCCCGGTCGAACTGCTTCGGATCCCGCTCGCGGCGACGCAGATAGCGCGTGACCGCCGTCCGCGCCGAGCGCGGCGCTTTGCCGAGATGCTGTTTCAGAAAGTCCACCACCCGAGCGACCTGGTAAGGCGGCATCTCCTGGAGCAGCATATAACCCGCCTCCCGGTGCTCGCCGATGTCGCTCGCGAGCAAGTTTCCAACAAAGACTTCCTTGTGGTCGCGCACATCGCCGTTGCGGTGATACCAGACCGCAAGGTGACCGTAGAAGATCGGATCCAGACCACGCATCTCCTTGTGTCCCTCGGCAACCTTCGCCAGCTCACGGTGCGGCGTGGTCAGTAAGCTGTTCAATATTTCCAGGCGCACATCGCGCTCAAAAGTCTGCATTTCAAACCTTCCTGTCCAGCAATAATTTCTTTTGTATCGTCATAAGTTTCTCCCGTGCAAGTCGACGCCGCTGTTGCATGAGACGCATTTGGCATGCGTCGTGGCTGTTGCAGAGCCAGTCGGGTATGTAAGCGGCGCGCGTTGGGGCGCGGGAGAAACTTATTCAATTTTTTGAAGCGCGCGCAAGTTTGGAAAGCAATTTTTTTCAGTGCTCTATCCACTGAGCTACAGGCCCTTTCGAGCCTGGAAGGATTCGAACCTCCGACCGCTGGCTCCTTAAGCGTATGTATGCTTTCACCATCAGGGCGCGCGCCCCGCTGTCCCACCAAGTACTAGTCTCCCCCGCGCAAGTCCGCGTCGCTGTTGTTACAAATTCAAACGCTCTACCACTGAGCTACAGCCAAGGCTGGTGGGATTCGGACCCACGACATTCTGATTACCTGATGTATGTAAGCGACGCGCGTTAGGGCGCGGGAAAGTTGTATTTTTGTTATTTCATAATTTCAATTTACCGCACTATTCTCAAGGCTAGTAAGATAATCAAAGGCGTACTCGACGTTGTACTGCTCGTCGGGAGCGATTTGCGACACCGTGTTGACATTCGCCATCAGAATAGCGAGAGCGGAACTTGGCTCCAACAGCACATCAAACGCTTTTTGATTCTCGTCGGACATCTCTGGACGCGTGGTTAAACCTAATACTTGGCGCGCGATGAACAGGCAGTAATTGGCGCGTATTCGCAGATCATCACTGCTCCCGAGATCTTTGAACATCTGGGCAATGGATTCGCCGAACGCTCCTAAAAATACAAGCGCTTCATCAATGTACAGCGAGGCGTCGCCCTCGCTGTCACTCATAGCGTCTTCGGTATGAGCAAGCACGAAGCGAAAAATCGCATGGCGCTGCTCCCGGTCCATTGGCGCTTCCGTGTCTTCCAAGGCTCGCAGCAGCATGGATAGGAAGTTATCCGTGTCATCGAGCCAAGGCTCCGGGCAAACCTCCAGCAGCCACGGAATGTAATACGCAATCTCTTTCCAGCGGCCAAAGCATCGGCATCCATCCCACAGGATCGGAAGAAAATCATTTTCGCTCATGCGGGCCGGGTCAAGAGACAAAAACTTCTGAATGTCGCTCGGTTCGTAGCATATGCGGCAATGGCCGATTGTTCGCGGTTTCGTGCGCTGCTTGAATGCGCCGCGCAGCTCCACCATCGCCTGATCCACACGGACGCCCATCACAATCTCCCAGGTCAATCTTAAAATCGAAGCGCGCGCAAGTTTGAAAAGCAAGTTTTTGGTGCTCTAACCAACTGAGCTATAGGGCCAGCTTGGCGACCCCAGAGGGACTCGAACCCCCGACCTCCCGCTTAACAGGCGAATGTATGCTTTTGCTGTTGGGGCGCGCGCCCCGTTTCCCGGTTCAACCGTAAACGGCTTCGGGCCGAACGATCAGGTCACCGCTAGCGGTGCGGTCAATGACGTAATCTTTCAGGGTGTCGAGGCCGACATCGAACCGGCCGGCGAGGCGGGTGCGGATCTCGTCGTCTGTCTGCGCGGCGGTGATATTCAGTTCCCGCTCGGTCAAATCGTACGAGCGGCCTTCAAAACGCACATGGACCATGATTCTTTCCTTTCACAATCAATTTCTAGTGCAAACACAAACAAAAACGCCCCCTCGGCACGGTGAGTGTGCAGAGGGGGCGTTCATTTCGAAACGTCCCGAGGAGAAGTTCTGACAACGTTTAGGAAGCCAGCTCTCCTTTCTCTGCACCCGCGCCAATGCGATCCGTGATGACGGGCTGCGACGGTCGCAGTGTCTCCACGGTAAACGCCCCAAACGGCCTTCGGGCGTCTTTATTCAATTGGATATTAATATTGAGCATTGCGTGATTACGATTCTATTGCGGCCCCGACTGGCGGCTGTCCGGCAATTGAGGACGATTATACACGGGGCATTCCAGGAATGTCAAGGGGTATGGGGATTTATTTTCAGGGCGATGACGACGCGCGAATTCGCCTATATACAAACAGATGATCGTAATCTAACAGCCGTATCGCGCCAGCACGGATTCGACCTGCGGCCAGTATTGTTCGCCGAACATATTCAGGTGGACCAACAAGGGGTAGAGCTGATGCAGCGGACGGCGCAAGAGATACTCGCCGGGAAGTGGGTAGGCGCTCTGGTAAGCTTCAAGGAACCCGGGCGGGAAGCCGCCGAAGAGCTGGATGTAGGCGAGTTCGACTTCACGGTCGCCATAGTAGACGGCGGGATCGAGGACGATCGGGTCTTCGCTCTGCTGAAGGAAATTGCCGCTCCAGAGGTCGCCGTGCAGAAGGCATGGGAGGAAACGGCCGTCGGCGAGAATCGTATCGACCTGATCGAGAAGGCGATGCAGACGCGATTCGCGGTCACCTGGGAGGCGGCCGAGGCGCGAGGCGATGGTGACTTGCGGCAGGAGGCGGCGCTCGCGGTAGAAGTCCGGCCAGGTCATCCGCCAAGCGTTCGGCTGCGGGAGGGCGCCGATGAAGTTGTCGCGCTCCAGGCCAAACAGACCATTCTCCGATGTCGCCGTGCGGTGCTGATGGGCCAGACCTTCGCCGAAGCGCCGGGCGAATTCTTCTACATCGCCGGGCATTGGCAGGAGATACTCCATCAGAATAAAAGACGGTGTAACAGCAGACTCTTGATTCAGACTGGCGAGAAGAGCGGCGCCGGCGGGCGCATCGGAGACGGCGAGAATCTTCGGAACGCGCAGCGCGCCGGCGGCGCGAAGGCGCTCCAGGCCGTCGGCTTCGGCGGCGAAGAAGCCAGGCGGGCCGTCGGAATTCCATTTGACGACGATCGGTCCGTGCGCGGTATCCACGCGCGCGGCCTGGTTAATCATGCCGCCGGCAAGAGCCTGGGCGCCCTGGGGAGCGGCGCCGAGGAGCTGGGTTATAGTGTCGTGCAGGGCGGGCGGGAGAACGCTCACAGGCCGTGTTCCTCGCGGATATGGGCTAAGAGGCCTTCGGAAGCGGCCGTCACGAGTTCGTAGGTTTCCTCGAAGTTGCCGGTGTAGTACGGATCGGGGACTTCGGTAAGCCCTATATGCGACGCGAAGCTCAGAAACGAGACGACCTCCGCGCGGCCCGCACCCATAGCGCTGACATTCGAGAGATTCTGGTCGTCCATCGTGACGATATAGTCGAACTCACTCAGATCGCGGCGCGCGATCTGCCGTGCCCGGCCATTGTACTCCACGGCGTTTTTCGCCAGAATTCGGCGCGTACCCGAGTGCGGCGGCTGCCCCACATGCCAGTCGCCGGTGCCGGCGCTGTCCGCCTCCATCTCCGACGCCAGCCCCGCCTCGCGCACTTGATGCGCGAAAACGGCCTCGGCCATTGGCGAACGGCAAATATTGCCCAAACACACGAAGAGAACACGGATCATAGCAAACCCAACCTCACACGAAATTAAAGTGGCTTTCGTTCAAAAATCAGCAGCGAGACGCCTTGGCGCGGCAGGTCAAAACGCGCCTCCAGACGGCCATTTTCCACTGATACGAACCGGGGATCATGCAGCGCCGCCAGCTGCCCCGCCTTTTCTAAAAGCGCGTACTGCGCGGGCGTCGGCTGCTGAGGAGACCCTAGCTCTTTCCAGAGGGTATAGGCGTTGCTGTGGCGCTCGTCAACGCGATAATGCTGCAGTGTGACCGGGCCGTCGCCCCACGGCAGGCTGCGCAGACGCAGCTCGACCGAGGCTGGCGCGCCCGGAACATCGTCATCGTGATAATGCCAGACAAGAACGGCGAGACGGTCACCAGCGCGCGAGGCCAGCGCGGAGACATCGGGGGTGATCCGCACGCCATGCTTGCGCATCTCTTCGAGCCCTGCATCCGCCGAGCTTTCAACGGCGACTCGGTCACCGCTCATCTTGCTCATCATTCGGAAGACGTTCAGGACAGGAAGATCGATCCCATTGGTCGCCAGCTGCCGGAAGCCGGCAAAATACGGGACATCTTCAAAGGTAAACGCCCAGGTCACTGCTCCTTGCAGATTCACGCCGTGCTTGGCGGCCAGATCATGCATCCGCGCGAAAGCGGCCGCCGTGTAGGATGAGTAGAGGGTCCCGTTGCGATAGCCGAGCTGCGGCCCCTGGCAGGCGGCGCATCCATCTGGGTCCGCTTCACCGATCACAATGGGAGTTCCCTTGTACTCAGGAAAAGAGGCGATGACGGCGAATGCGCCGTCGATATCGTTGAACTCGTGAGACAGCCCCATACGCACATGGCTGTCCGTGAAGCCGGGATATCCCTTGGCGTGAAAGGCGAGGAAGTCCAGCGGCGAACCTGTCTTACCAGTGGCGTAGTTCGTCCCACCCGCGCAATGCTCTAAAAACTTGCGGAGAAAATCTCCGCCCGCGCCGCCGGCCACTTCGGGTCCGCCCACGCGTGCTGTTGGCAAAGCGCGGCGCACGCCATCTACCGCGTAGTCATAGAGCTTGCAGTATTCCTCGAATGTCCCGCGCCAGTAGCCGATGTTGGGTTCGTTCCATACTTCCCAGTACCAGGATTCAACTTCGGCGCGGCCGTACTTCTCCACACAATGCTTCGTCCAGCGGAAGACTAGCTCGCCCCACTTCCCATAGTCTTTCGGCGGATACGCCCAGCCTGTGTAGATCTCATCGTATTTGGCGGCAGGCGTCCAGTGATGCCGATACGGCTCCGGATGGGTCGACATCGCCTCCGGCATGAAGCCGATCTGGACATAAGGCTTTACGCCGCGCTGGAGTCCCGTATCAAAAATGTGATCGACGATTGTCCAGTCATACACGGCGTTACCGGCGGCGTCCTCGGTATAAGCGTTCGTCGAACCCCACTTCAACGCTGGCGTCCCATCCCCGCTCGTCAGCAAATTATGCGTCCGAAAATAGACATGCTTGCGCTTGAGATCGCCCAGCTCTCCCATAAGCTTGGCGCCGTTTTTCATGGTGCTGTAGTTTGGCTCATCCGCGCCGAAGAACCGCCAGATCGGCGTCAGCTCTCCCAGGGAATGAGCGGCGTCCACCCGGATTGTGACCGGGAACGTGGCGGGTATGTCCGCGTGCGCGACGGCTTCGGCGCCGAGCGCAGATACGGCTAAAGACATTCCAAACATCTGGATCACCTCGCGGCGGGAAAAGGAACGGGGATCGGACATGCGCAGTTACCTCAGAATCCGCCTTCGGCGGGAGTACTAGCGCGGGTATTATACCAGCCTCGGCTTATTCTACGGCAATATCAGCACGAGACGCCTTTGCCAAAGAATATGCGCGCGACGCGCGATGGTACAATATGAGTGCGCGCTCTTGATGCGACGATGCAGTGGTTTCAGAGCGCTAGAACGAGACCCATGAAACGATTAAATTTTACTTTTGGCGATGAGACTTGCGAGCTGCGGAATCATCAGGAAAGCTGCCCCATATGAGTCGAACAGCGGACGTCATGATGAGCGATTCCGCCGGCGGCGCACGCCCACAAGCCGTCCTTTTCGATCTGGACAATACGATTTACGACCGCGAGGCGGCGTTCGGGCGCTGGCTGCTCTGGTTTCTGGATGAAGTTTTGAAATTGGAGGACACAGAAGAGCGCGCGGCGCTGACGGCGGAAATCACCGCCATGGACGCCCATGGGTATGGCTCGAAGCGGGCGATCTTTCAGCGGCTGCATGAGCGCTATCCGGCCGCGCCAGGAACCCCGTCCACCTCAGTGGAGGCGTTCTACGAGCAGTTTTTCACGCAGATGCATGTGGAGCCAGAGGCGCGAGCGATGCTGGCGACGCTGAGTGATTTCCACATTCCCTATGGGATCGTCACGAATGGGTCGCGGGTGCAGTCGCGCAAAATTGCCGTGCTTGGCCTGGGCGACGGCGCTGCCTGCGTGATCGTCTCAGGGTTGGTCGGATGCGCCAAACCCGATCCGGAGATATTTGCGCTTGCGGCTCGCAAGATGGAAATGGCGCCGTCTGAGATCCTCTTTGTCGGCGATAATCCCCGTAACGACATCTGGGGAGCGCGCAATGCCGGAATGCGGACGGCGTGGCTGCGCCTCGGCCACCCCTGGCCGAGCGATACCTGCGGCCCGCCGCCCGACATCACTCTGGATCGCATCGAAGATCTGCTCGGCGTTATTCTTTGACCGGAGCCACCGTCAGATACTGCACGCTGAACAGCTTGCTGGGATCGGTCCAGAAGCGGCTGACCTGGAAGCCGGCGGATTCGGCGAGCCGGGCGAAGCCGTCCCGGCTGTATTTGTAGGAGCACTCAGTGTGAATCGTCTCGCCGGCGGCGAAGGTCACGGCGCCTTCGCAAATATTCACGGTCTGGTCTTTTTGACTGACCAGATGCATCTCGATCCGCCCTAGCTCTTCGTTGTAGAAGGCATGGTGCGCGAAGCTGTCCAGATCGAACTCCCCACGCAGTTCTTGATTGATCCGGTCCAGCACGTTCAGATTGAACGCGGCGGTGACGCCCCTGGCGTCGTTGTAGGCGGCATGCAGCACATCCGGGTCTTTTTTCAGATCGACGCCGATGAGAAGCCCACCGCCCTCGCCGCACAATGCGGCGATCTGGGCGAGGAAGAATTGCGCCTGGCGCGGATGGAAGTTGCCAATCGTGGAGCCGGGAAAGTACGCGACCGTACGCGAGGCCGAACGCGCGGTCTCCGGCAGAGCGAACGGCGTGGTGTAGTCGGCGCAGACCGGCAGGATCTCTAGCTGGGAATAGCGGCGGCGCAGACCCTCGGCGGTTTTGTGCAAATGGACCCGGGAGATATCGACCGGGACATAGGCGGCGAGGTCCGGCGCACTGTCCAATAAGATCCGCGTTTTGGTGCTGCTGCCGCTGCCGTACTCCACCAGGCGGCAGTCGGGACCGAGCAGCGCCGCCATTTCCTTGGCGTGGCGCTCCATGATCGCGGCTTCCGTGCGGGTCGGATAGTATTCGTCCAGCTCACAGATCTCATCGAAGAGCTGCGAGCCGCGCTCATCGTAGAAGTACTTGCATGGCAGGGTTTTCACCGGCAGGGTCAGTCCCGCCATCACCTCAGCGTAAAAGTCGGCGGTCTCCGAAGAAGATTCTGGGGCATTGGCCACAGCGGCTTTGGGATCGGCGGCGTGCGCGGCGGCGCGCGTCATCTCTACAATCGGCATGTGTCATCCTTTGCTAGTCGAATGCCCATGAATTGCCAGCGGGCGTCCGGTGAGAAGAAGTTCCGATAGGTCGATCGAATATGGGTCTGGGAGGTGGCGCAGGAGCCGCCGCGCAGCACGTATTGGCTGGACATAAATTTGCCGTTATACTCCCCAAGGGCGCCGGGAGCGGCGCGGTATCCGGGATACGGGGTGTAGGGACTTTGCGTCCACTCCCACACATCACCGAACATCTGGCGCAGCCCGGGCGCGTCGCCGGTCAACGGGGCGGGATGGAAGCGCTCGCCCTCGACGAAGTTGCCTTCCACGGCGACGCCCCTCGCGGCGACTTCCCACTCGGCCTCGGTCGCAAGACGCGCGCCGGCCCAGGCTGCATACGCCTCGGCCTCAAAGAAGCTGACGTGGCATACGGGTTCCGACGGGTCCACCGGGCGCGGTCCGGACAGCGTCATCTGCGTCCAGCTTCCATCGCCCTGCCGCTCCCAGTATAGCGGCGCCTCCCACCCGCGCGCCTGCACGATGCTCCAGCCTTCGGCAAGCCAGAATTCGGGGCGATGGTATCCGCCGTCCTCGATAAAGGCGAGATATTCTCCCGCCGTTGTCAGACGCGACGCGAGTTGGAACGGCTGCAAAAACGTCTGATGGCGCGGCCCTTCGTTGTCGTAGGAGAATCCCTCGCCCTCGTGACCGATCCAGTCCAGGCCACCGTCGAACGAAACCCACGTCAGTTCAGGCGTGGGGGCCGCCGCCACAGGCCTGGCGGAACGATAGACCGGCAGCAGGGGGTTTTCCGAGAACATATGCTTGAGGTCGGTGACCATGAGCTCTTGATGCTGCTGTTCGTGATGCAGACCGATCTCGATGACCGATTCCATTGACGTAATCGTATCCGGCGCGCCGGCGGTAAAGAAGGCGCGCATCGCCTCGTCCACATGGGCGCGGTAGGTATATGTCTCATCGACGGTCGGACGTGAGATCAGGCCGCGTTTGGCGCGGCAGTGCCGGTCACCGACGCTGTTATAGTACGAGTTGAAGAGAAAATCGTACTGCGCGTGTGGGGATTGGTAGCTGGGATCAACCGCCTTCAAGACGAACGTCTCGAAAAACCAGCTGGTGTGCGCCAAATGCCACTTCGCCGGACTGCAGTCCGGCATGGATTGAATGGCGTAATCTTCCGTCACAAGAGGCGCGCAGATCTTTTCCGTGAAGGCGCGCACGGTTTCATATTGCACGGCAAGCGCGGCGTTCCGCTCCTTGTGAGGAGCGACGAGAGCAGACGACATACAGGTTGACCTTTCTATCGCATGGCGCGAGCGCCTGTTTAGTCGAGCGTGAGAAAAAGATTGTTGAGCGACTCCATCAATGTGGGATGCGCGAATACTCCGTCGCGCAGCGCCGTATAGGGCACCTTGCCCATCATCGCGATCTGAAGCGCGCCCATGACTTCGCCGCCGTCCAGTCCGAGAATGGCGACGCCCAGGATCTGACCGCTCTCCGTGTCCACGAGCGCCTTCATAAAGCCCCGGCTTTCATCCGTCTCCAGAGCGCGCGCGACACTCGACATCGGCAGCTTCGCGACTTTGTAAGCGATTCCCTGCGCCTTCGCTTCCGTCTCGGATAAGCCGACACGACCTAGCTGCGGATCGATGAACACCGTATAGGGTGTCGGCCGGTCCGTCACCGAGCGCCGGCCGCCGTCCAGCAGGTTCGCTTTTAAGATCCGAAAATCGTCGTAAGAGATATGCGTGAACGCCGGGCCGCCTTTGACGTCGCCCATAGCATAGACACCGGGAACACTCGTTTCGAGCCGGTCGTTCACAATAATATTTCCCTGTTTGTCCAGCGCGATTCCGGCCGCATCCGCGCCCAGGCGGTCCGTGTTTGGCCTGCGTCCCGTCGCCACCAAGAGATGCGAACCCGAAAGCACGCGCTCCGCGCCGTCGATCTTCACCGTCAGGCGCACGCCGTCGCTATTTCCTTCGACGCTTTGCGCCTGGGCGCCAAGCAAAACTTCGATCCCGTCCTCGCGGACGATCTTCAGCACCTCATCCGTCACATCCTGATCTTCGCGTCCCAGCAGCTGTCCGGACCGCTGCACGATCGTCACCGCGCTGCCGAAGCGCCGGAACATCTGCGCAAATTCCAGCGCGATGTACCCACCGCCTAGTACCAGTAAATGCTCGGGAACGGCGTTCAGTTCCATCACCGACGTGGAATCGAGAAATGGAGTATCGGCAAGCCCTGGCAGATCCGGCGGCGCGGGCCGCGCGCCCGCGTTGATCACGACGACATCGCCCGTCAATCGCCGCTCCCCGCCCTCGCGCAGCGCCACGGCGATTTCCTTCGGCCCGGTAAACCGCGCTTCGCCGTAAATCAGACTGATCCCATCGGTCGTTTCCAGCCGATGCTCCGTCCCGCCGCGAAAATCCTTCACGATCGCCCGCTTGCGTTCCCGAACGACCGACAGATCCACCGAGACATCTCCCGTACGCACGCCATAATCGCCGGCGCGACGCGCCAGATACGCCACGCGCGCGCTCGCGACCATCGTCTTGGTGGGCGTGCATCCGTAATTGACGCATGTCCCGCCGACGGCGTCCCGCTCCACCAGCGCCGCCGTTTTGCCCGCCGCCGCAAATGCCCGCGCCAGCGGATCGCCCGACTGCCCCGCGCCAATAATCACCACATCGTAATGCTCAGCTTGCGCCATAACGCCTCATTTCCAAAACAAACTTTGCTTGCTGAAGTCGGCAACAATTGAGAGTATAGAGAAGTTCCATAAACGAGAAAAGTGCGGACGCACTGGGACTTCAAAGCCTCAACAGAGATACCCAGAAATGAGACGATCAAACAAATGTTCTTCGAAAAACAATGAAAAGATATGGATTGCCGTCTTCTTCGCCTCCTAGGCATAATCTATGACCTCCGCCTGATGACCATGGCTGCTCACACCCGCCCTCGCAAGATCGAAGACGCCATTTCTCTGAATAGCTTGGCTGGTTCCTATAGTCGTCCAGAGAAATCGAAGCCTCGAACTACTCTAAGCTTAAAGTTTTGAGAAATCATGGACGAAGAGCCGCGTCAAGCTCACGAAGCAACTCTCCCACACGCCCGCCTCCCGCAGGAGCAGCGGGATATCGAGTGAGAACCAAGGCAACAGTCGTATGCGCATGCTCAATAGCCCAATCGCGACACTCCGCACCAACACTCCGATTGTCACCCGCTTCCAACTCTGCTGCCCGTGCCGCATATGCAGCAGAGCCCAGTATGTGCCCTACTTGATGCGCTTTTGCCAGTGGATGAAGAAACGCGGCGCCAACCGCCTGAGTGGCAGCCTGTGCCGCCTCAGCTGCTGCGGGCGCATTCACTTTTACAGCACGCCCCGCCTTAAAGGCCGCTAAGCCGCTTGCCCGCAACGTATTCGAACGTTTCCCATCCTTCGAAAAAGCGAACGCAGCCTCAATGGCTTCGCGCGGTCGTGAATCGTCAGGAACGTATCGTTCAAAGATAGGCAGCGCCCTGAGCGCGCATTCTACCGCAAACCCCGCAATCTCGCGCAGCTCATCAATGCTGAGCTCAATTTCATCAGATCTATTTGTCGGCATAGATTTAGGCGTCTCCTATTATTTGAGTAGAACAGCTTAAAAGACTAGATTTATTTCTCCGATTGTTAGACGGAAATCTCTCAGCATATCTCACTGGCGGAAGTCTGCAAGCGGGCGCCGCATGGAAATATTTGCCTGCTATCGGCGCTGAGGTTTCATGAGATCGGAACGCAGGCGCCTCACGAAGTATGGCTGGCGATTCATCCCAAAGCTCGAAAACCCAATCTTGATTATCCCCCACTCCATATCGTTCGGTTCTCCGGACTAGCCATGTCTGAGGGGCTGGAAACTCATATGACGGAACAAGGAGAGGTGCGCGTTTACTCGGCTGCGAAGACTGTTGTGGATTGCTTTCGTTAACGAAATCGGATTGGGCTGGATGTGGCGCTGGAGGCGCTGCAAGAGTCGCTGAGGTCGCGGCTTGTGACTGTGGATGAACTTTGGGGATACGCCACGACACTGCGAACTGCAAATGTCATTCGTCCTTATCTGGAATCCCTCACACGACTTCCAATTTCTTATGCCAATCGTCCACACACGCAGTGATGATGCTCCACTTTGTCGCACATGGAACATCCAATAACGCAGTTGGGTTTAACTCAGCCGCGTCCCCTACTCCTTCCGTTTAGCCGCCACTTCCACCTCACACACCCATTCACAAAAATAAATTTTTACCATTTCTTCACACCTCTTGACTTAGAGCGCTCTAAGTTTTCCATACTGAATCACGACAGACAGGAATGACACGGGTAGATTAGACTTATGCAAACCAAAAGCAATTCGGCGGTTCTCGAGAAAGTGGGCCTGACGGTGCAGGAAATGGCGCTGGAGAGTGGGCTCAGCACGCATACCCTTCGTTATTATGAGCGGATCGGGCTGCTGACGCCGATCCCGCGTGACCGCAGCAGTGGACATCGGCGATATTCTCTGGATTCCATCGGCGTGCTGAATACCCTGTCTTGCCTGCGGGCGACGGGGATGTCTATCGACGATATGCGGCGCTTTTTACAACTGCGGCAGCAGGGAAATATCGTTGCTGGGGAGCAGAAGAGACTGTTTGCGGCCCATGAGGCGGCGCTTACTCGTGAACTGGAGATGATGAAGCTGCGGCTGGATTATGTGGCGGGCAAGGTGGCGTATTGGGCGGCGGTTGAGGAGGGCGATACGGCGAAGGCTCAGGAAATCGCCGAGGAGAACCGATGCCGGGGCAATCAAGTGAAAGCGAAAAGGGGCGAATGATGAAAACATGGTTTATCACGGGAACATCCCGTGGGTTTGGCCGCCAGTGGACCGAAGCGGCTCTAGAGCGTGGCGACCAAGTCGCCGCGACGGCGCGTAACACTGAGAGCCTGAACGATCTCGTGGAGCGCTTTGGGGATCAGATATTTCCGATCGCGCTGGACGTCACCGACCGAGAAGCGGACTTCGCGGCGGTCAAGGTCGCGCACGAGCATTTCGGCCAGTTGGATGTGATTGTGAATAACGCCGGTTATGGACTCTTCGGCGCGGTGGAAGAGGTCAATGAAGAGGAAGCGCGGGCGCAGCTGGAGACGAATTTATTCGGCGCGCTGTGGGTGACCCAGGCGGCCCTGCCTTACCTGCGCGCTCAGGGACACGGACATATTCTGCAAGTGTCCAGCATCGGCGGCGTGGCGGCGTTCGCCGGCCTGGGACTTTATCACGCGTCCAAGTGGGGATTGGAAGGTTTCAGCGAAGCGCTCAGCCAGGAGGTCGCCCCCTTCGGCATTCATGTGACGATCATAGAACCGGGCGGGTTCTCTACCGACTGGAGCGGCAGCTCGGCAGCGCGGGCCACGCCGAACCACGCCTACGACGGAATGCGGGAAGCCCGGGCCAAGCGGGCAGGCGGTATGAAGGCCGGCGACCCGACTGCCACTAGCGCAGCCATCCTGAAAGTGGTCGACGCCGAAAACCCGCCGCTGCGCCTGCTGCTGGGTGCGTTCGCCACTGAGATAATCCCAAAGGTCTACGAGCAGCGCCTGAAGACATGGGCCGAATGGACGGACGTCTCCCGCGCAGCCGATGGGGAGTAGCGCGATTTGTCCCTTATTTGAGCAAGTCAAATCAAAGGGGCCATCGAATAAGGCTGGCGGTTAAAACCGCGCCTGCATGAGCGCAGAAACCCACCTGCGTGGGTTACATAATCCTTGACGATAATGTCTTATGTGTGCACCACTTCAGACGGCGCCGTTCTCGATTATGTAACCCACGCAGGTGGGTTTCTGCGCTC
>NZ_JBDSQY010000151.1:0-16472 GCF_039929585.1 Capsulimonas sp. | reverse complement strand
AGGTGGACATCGTGCACTTCTAGCCGCGACTTCAGTCGCCGGGCGCAATGTGCATAACATCGTTACGGCATCCTATTTGCGTCGTCGCCAGACAATCAGCGCCGCGATCGTGGCCACAATTCCCGCGCTGACCGCAAGGCCGGTGAGATTTCTCTTCGCCACCGCTTCGGGTGAACCTTGGGCGTCCTTCGCGGCGGGGGAGCCTTCCGGCAGCAGGATATTGACGCAGTTGGGCACAACTTCCACAGTCCATTCGCGGGTGTCGCCTCCGGATTCGCCGTCGAACTCGATCGGCTCGGGGGTGGGCGTGCGGACAGTAATTTTTTTGGCCTGATAGACATCCAGCTCCGGAGCGTCCTGCGTTCGGCCCATCAGCGCGTAGCTGGCGATCCTCAGCCACTGTGCGAGGGTTTCCGCCTTGACAATCCCAACATCGAGCAAGCCGTCGTTGGGAGACGCGGTCGGCATCGCCTCCACGCCGCCGGTTACCTTGCCCATGTTGGCGATCAGCACGCTTTTGGCGCGGGCGCGGATCGGCGGCTTGCCGTCCAGTACGATCTCGACGACGGCGCCTCGCTTGGGCAGGTTTTTCAGGGCCGCCCATAGATACGCGAATACTCCAAGACGGTTTTTCGTCTCGCGGTCGGCGTCCTTGATCATTCGGGCGTCCAAACCCAGGCCACCCATGATCGCGAAGTGCTTGCCGTCGTTCGAACGGGCGAGATCAAGAGAATAGGGATGTCCCGACAGCGCGACATGGACAGCTTCGGGAACGGTGGTGGGAATGCCGAGATTGACGGACAGCAGGTTTCCGGTGCCGGCCGGCAGTACGGCGACCGGGATATTTGAGCCGATGGTGGCGGAGAGAACCTCGATCACGGTGCCGTCGCCGCCGGACACCGCGATCAGGTCGACGCCGGAACTCAGCGCTTTTTTCGCCAGTTCTTCGCCGCCGACTTCTTTGGTGGTCTCAAGATATTGACACCGATATCCGTGCTCGGCGAGCGCGTCGGAGATGCTCTTTTTGCGCGCCTCAGGATCGCTCTGCCCTGAGACGGGATTAAAAATGATTGAGACACACTTCTGATTGGGAGATGTGTCGCCCGCCTGCTCGTTATGGACGGGTTCCGTTGTTTCGGTGGGTGGGGTTGTGGCGCTCATGCGCTTTATGTACCCAGAAACGAGCAGGCTATATCAGCGCGCAATGAAGACGTTACGCCGCGCGCAGCAGGGGAGCCGCCGGGGCGCTGGGAAGACCGTATTTCCTCAGGACATCGATGCAGTCGGCGTCCAGCGCCACGCCTCGGTCTTTGTCCAGAATGGCGAAGACTTCTTCGGGCGTCATCGCTCCTCGATAGGGACGGTCAGCGGAGAGTGCGTCGTACACATCGGCGACCGCGAGTATCCTCATGTCCAGGTCCAGCTGATCGCCGCTCAGTCCCTGGAAGTAGCCGCGCCCATCCAGGCGCTCATGGTGAGCGGACGCAATCTCCGTGATGCGCTTGAAGCCGGGAATCTGCTGAAGAATTTGCTGCGTATGGAAAGGATGGCGGCGGATGCAGTTCCATTCTTCCTCGTCCGGCTTGCCGGGCTTGTCTAAAATTGTGTTCGGTACGGCGAGCTTTCCGACATCGTGCAGCAGTGCTGATCGCCTTAGTGTCGTGAGCCGCGCGCCGGAAATCCCGAATTCACGAGCAATCTGGATCGTATAATCACACACCCGTGACGAATGCTGGCCGGTAAAGGGAGATTTGGCGTCCACGATTTGCGCGAAGGCGTCACAGATGGAATCAATCCTTGTCTCGGTCGCAACCTCAATCGCGCCGCGGATATCGAGGTCCAGCAGTGTCTCTCGGGCAGAAGTACGAACCTCATTCCAGAACCGAGCGTGGTGTCGAAACCGCAGTGTGATTCGGACCAGATCCGGATCAAACCAGCGTCCGGACCTTTTCGTCGCCATGTCATACGCCGCATCCAGGCCGAAGGTACGATCGAACACATCCATTGTCTGCGCCAGCGATGCGATGCGGGAAAGCAGCGGGATGGCTTCGCCGCGCAGCCCCAGCGGCGCGCCGGAACCGTTCCAGCGCTCGGGCAGCGAGCGGATACAATCGGCTGCCGACTTGCCCAGCCCGAGCATCATCGCGATCTGCGCCCCCCGGTTACAGCGGGATTCTTGGATCTCCTGGTTTTGCCGTGATCCCTGGACGCCGATCTTAAGAACCCTCGCCGCCCGCGTGCATAGCGAGCCCGACGGCAGTGCGTGGGCGGCGGCGTAGCGCGCCGCTTCGAAGATGTTCGACCAATCGACCACGGCGCTGTCGCACTTCGCCTTCAGATCGTCGCTGCCGAAGATCTCGTACATGCGCGCGGCGTTGCTGGAGCAGCCGGCGTCCTTCATCAAGATGGCGTAATAGAGACTGGTTAGTTCTCCTTCGGAGAGACCGTACATCGATCCGATCCGCATCCCGATCAGGCAGGAGCGCTGTGCGTGCCCCATCGGCTGTCCGCCGGTAAGATCGAGAGCGTAACTGAGCGACGAGAGTATTTCGGCAAGCGAGAGCGCGGTCGGTTTGAGCGACTCGTCCATAAAATTCAAACGGCCTTCCTGGTGATAATTCTATCATCGGAGAAAAGAAGCAAGTTTTATACTGACGGAAATACCAGGGAAACCTTGTAAACGCGATTACCTATGAAAATTGGACAATGCGTCATTCTTAAGATATACTGAATGGTAATTCCCTAGCAGGCGTACAGCATTTTCAGGAACGGTCTCGATGCGGTAATATCTCACTATGCATATGCGAAAGTTTGGCCGAACGGGCTGGAAGGTATCGGAGATCGGTTTCGGGGGGTGGGCGATTGGCGGGGACGCCTTTGGCAACAGTTATGGCGCGACCGACGACGAGGTTTCCAAAGCCGCGCTGCGGCGCGCTCTGGAACTGGGCGTCAATCTGATCGACACGGCTGATATTTACGGGCATGGCCATAGTGAGGCCTTGATCGGCGAAGTGCTGCGCGATTGGACGGGAGCGCAGCCCTACGTGGTGACCAAGGGCGGGGTCAACTTTTACCGCAAGGACGATACGCTGGAGCAGGATTGGACGCCGTTCGCATTGGCGCACGCCGTCCAGCAAAGTCTGATACGGCTGCGCCGGGAGACGCTGGACCTGTTTCTCCTGATGAATCCGCCCGTGGAGGAGCTGGAGCGCCTGCGCGTGTGGGACACGCTGGAGGCGCTTCAGCGCGGCGGGAAGATCCATCACTACGGCGTCTCCGTCGCCGAGCCGGCGGACGGTGTCTGGCTGCTGGAAAACGATGCGCCCGTCACGGCGATCGAAGTCGCTTACAGCCTCTTCTACCAGGGCGCCACGACAGATCTGCTGCCGCTGGCGCGACGAAAAAAAGTCGCCATTCTGGCGCGTGAGCCGCTGGCGAACGGTTTTCTCGCCGGAGTGCACGGCTCTGAATCCGTCTTTCCCGAAGGGGATATCCGGGCATCGCTGCCTTTGGAGTATGTGACGGCGATGGCGGAGACGGCGGAGCGGCTGCGCTTCTTGACGGACGGTGACGGGCGGACCCCCGCGCAGGCGGCCATTCGCTTCGTACTGGACGATCCCGCTGTGGCCTGTGTGGTTGCGGGCGCCAAGACCCCGGCTCAGGTGGAAGAAAATGTCGCGGCTGTGAGCGTTGCGGCGGTCACTGAGGCGGAGCGAGACCGAATCGCGGAGGTGTTTTCAGAATGAATGTCGCAACATCCCAGGAAATGCGCGAGATCGATCGGCGCACGATCGAGGAGTTCGGCGTTCCCAGCCTGATCCTGATGGAGAACGCCGCGCTGCGTGTGGTGGAAACGCTGGCCGCGCGTCACCCATTGGCGGGGGCGCGCGTCGCCGTTGTGTGCGGCAAAGGAAATAATGGCGGCGATGGCCTGGCTATTGCCCGCCATCTCGCTGTTCGGATGGGCGCGGATGTCACCGTCTGGCTGGCCGCGCGCCCGGAAGAAACTCTCTCTGCGGATGCTGCCGCGAACCTCGCGATGGCTGAGAAGATCGGCCTGACGATCCATCGGATCGACGGAGATATCCCCGCCGATCTCGCATCGTTGCTGGCGTCTTCAAAAATTGTGATCGACGCATTGCTGGGGACTGGATTTCGCGGGACTTTGGAAGGCGTGGGAGCGTCGCTTGTGGACGCGATCAACGCGGCGCGAACGGCGGGGGTATTTGTTGCCGCAGTGGATATCCCCTCGGGCGTCGAAGCCGATACGGGAAATGTGAACGGACAGGCCGTTTCGGCGTCATTAACCGTGACATTTGCGCTGCCGAAGATCGGCCTGCTTGTCTTTCCCGCCGCAGATTACGTTGGGGAGTTAGTAGTCGGGGATATCGCCACACCAAGGGCCCTCTTGGAGAGTGTGTCGGCGCGCGTCACGGAAGCCGGGGATATTGCGCGCTGGCTGCCCGCGCGGGTGAATGGGCGTGACGCCAACAAGGGGAAGTTTGGGCATGTGACGGTCTTCGCCGGATCGGCGGGCTTCCTCGGCGCCGCCGCTCTCAGCGCGGAGGCCGCGGCGCGCACCGGCTCGGGCCTGGTTACGCTCGCCGTGCCGGAGGGCCTGCTGACGGCGGCGATGAGCGTGGCGAATCCGGTCGTGATGACGGCTGGACTGCCGCAGACGGCGCGTCAGACATTTTCGTCACAGGCGCTGGACGAAGCGCTGGCCCTGGCGGCTAAGGGGACGGCTGCGGCGATCGGCCCCGGTCTTGGCGGCGTTCAGGACGAAGGTTTACGGAAGTTTGTGCGGGAGTTCACGGCGCGCTGCTCCGTACCTCTGGTGATCGACGCCGACGCCCTCAACGCGCTCTCGATGGAGCCCGATCGCGGCGCCGCCATCATCCGTGGCCGCGCGGCGGCGACGGTGCTCACCCCGCATCCTGGAGAGATGGGGCGTCTGCTCGGCGTTTCCACCGCGCAGGTGCAGGAGGATCGGGTGGGGAATGTCCGCGCCGCCGCCAAAACTTACGGCTGTGTCGTTCTGCTCAAGGGAGCGCGTACGCTGATCTCCAATGCCGATGGCCGGCTGACCATCAATACCACGAGCAACCCCGGCATGGCGACGGGGGGATCGGGAGATGTCTTGACGGGAGTAATCGCAACGCTGCTCGGCCAGAAGCTGGCCGCCGCCGATGCGGCGGCGGCCGGGGCGTATGTGCACGGTTTGGCGGGAGACCTGGCTGCTCAGGATTTCGGCGGAGCGGCGGGACTGATCGCCAGGGATATTATCGAATACTTGCCGAAAGCGATAGGGAAATGCCAATGAGTAAGCGATGGTATCACATTGGGATCGTCCGATCGATCGCCGTGACTTGTGTGTTTTTACTGGCGTTCGCCAGCTCCGTGCGCGCGGAGCAGCTGGTGCTGAATCTTCCGGACAACGGTCTTTTTTCCATCTGGGTCACTTCGGGGCAGGACAAGATAACCGTTCTGCCATTCACATCGCGTGGGCACGCCTCCATCGCGGTTCGCATTCCGCAGGAACCGGACCAAAAGCTTTTTGTGCTTGACGGAAAAACCGGCCGTCTCGCGACCGCGCCTCTCAACATAGGCCCTTCCGGCTCCGTTCCACCGCTGGCGCTGCTCGTCAGCGATTTTGTTCCGATCGCCTCTGCTGGGGCGGATGCGGCTGCGGCGCCTCCCCGGGCGGCGGTATCGGCGCTCGCCCACGACGCCGAAGCCGACCACATCCCGGAGACGCCTACATCCACGAATCCCGAGGATGCGTGGGAGACGCCGCTCGCCACATTCTTGATTGGAATGGCGCTGGCCGGATTATGCAGCTGGATTTTCCAAAAGCTCATGCGCCGTTCTCAGCCGGCTTACGGTTACGAGGGCTCCTCAGCCCCGGCGTGGGAATCCCGGGAACTGTCATCGCCGGAACGCGGCGTTGCCTCCGAACGTAAACGCCGCCCTCGTTACCGGGTCACGAAAACCGGCGACCGAGGATCGCGCCGGCGCAGCCGCGTCCACATGCCCCGCCTCGTGGGAACCGAAGGCCTGGCGGCTGGCGCACGATTTGTTCTTTCCACCCCCACGATGTCGATCGGCCGCGACGGCGATAACGAGATCGTCCTGGCCGAAACCAAGGTCTCCCGCCGCCACGCACGCATTGAGCGCGGAATGAGCGGCTACATCACGCTGATTGACGAGGCGAGCGCGAACGGGGTGTATGTGAATGGGATGCGTGTGGAGAAAGCCGTACTGCATCAGGGGGACGAGATCAAGATCGGAGATAGTTACTTTCGGTTTGAGGAATAGGGACCGAAGTCCCTAATTGTCCCGCTCCACCATATACCGCGCCAGCGCGCGCAGCGGATCGGCTTTCTCGTCGAAAATCGACAGCGCCGCGATGGCGTCTTCCGCCGCTTGGCTTGCCAGCGTGCGGGATTCTTCGATCCCCAGGATCTTTGGATAAGTCGCCTTGTCTTGCTTCAGATCGCTGCCGAGTGGTTTTCCCAGCTTTTCCGCATCCCCCTCGAGATCCAGAATATCGTCCGTGATCTGAAACGCGAGGCCGATCTTTTCGCCGTAGCGACGCAGGGCGTTTTCTTGGGCTTTGGAGGCGCCGCAGAGGCGCGCGCCGGCGACTAACGACGCGATGAGCAGTGCGCCCGTCTTGCGTTCGTGGATTGACGCCACCGTCCGTTCATCTAAGTCGGCGCGACCCTCGCACTCGATGTCGGAAACCTGTCCTCCCACCATTCCGCGCGTGCCGCTGGCCTGCGCGACCATAACGAGCGCTTCCAGGACGCGGTCGGCGGGGCAGAAGGCGTGGCATTCGGCGATGAGCTCGAAGGCGAAGGCGAGGAGGGCGTCGCCGGCGAGGATCGCCATCGCTTCGCCGTAGACGACATGGTTGGTCGGGGCGCCGCGCCGCAGGTCGTCGTCGTCGATGGCCGGCAAGTCGTCGTGGATCAGAGAAAAGGTATGGATGCACTCCACGGCGCAGGCGAGCGGCATCACGTGGGCAAAGTCGGCGCCGAGGGCGTCGGCGGCGGCGAGGGCCAGGATCGGGCGCAGGCGTTTGCCGCCGCAGAAGATCGAGTAGCGGATCGAGGCGTGGATCTTATCCGGCTCTTGATCCTCCGTAGGAAGATATTGGTTTAGCGCGGCGTCCACCAGAACGCGGCGCCCTTGCAGGTAGGCCGTCAGATCGAAGCTCACACCGTCTCCGGTTCTAGCGAGAAGCCCGCGCTGCGGGCGGCTGCGGTCAGCGTGTTGCGCAATAGCATGGCGATGGTCATGGGGCCGACGCCGCCGGGAACGGGAGTGATCGCCGAGGCGACCAGAGAAGCGCTTTCGAACTCGACATCGCCCACATCTTTGGCTCGTCCCTCGACTTTGTTATAGCCGGCGTCCAGGACAACGGCGCCCGGCTTGATCATATCGCCCGTAATTAGCTCTGCGCGGCCGACGGCGGCGCAGAGGATGTCGGCCTGCCGGGTGATCTCGGCGAGGTTCGGCGTGCGCGAATGGCAGATCGTGACGGTGGCGTGCTCGGCGAGCAGCAGCAGGGCGAGCGGCTTGCCGAGAATTACGCTGCGTCCGACGACGACCGCGTGCTTACCGGCGATGGGCAGATTGTAGCGCTTCAGCAGCTCGATCATGCCTTCGGGGGTACAGGAGTGGAACGAATCCAGACCGGCGACCAAGCGCCCCAGGGAGATCGGCGCGATGCCGTCCACATCTTTGTCGGCGCTCAGCTCCGAAAGGATGCTCGGCTCGTCCATGTGCTTGGGAAGGGGATGCTGGATCAGGATGCCGTGCACGGTCGGGTCGGCGTTCAGCTGCGCCAATCGGTCGCGCACCTCGGATTCGGGAGCGTCGTTGGCGATCGGGTAGGTGACGGACTCGATGCCGGCCTTGGCGGATGCGCGCGCCTTCATCTGCACGTAGGTCGCGGATGCGGGGTCGTCGCCGGCCAGGATCGCCGCGAGCTTGGGGACGACCCCGGTGGCGGCGGTCAGCCGCGCCGTGTCCCGCGCGATTTCCGCGCGGATCGCCTTCGATGTTGCATTGCCGTCAAGAAGAATAGTCGCCATAAGATGTTAGTCCACCGGAAGTGAGATTGGGCCGAAGGCCGGAACGGCGGCGTCCTCGGCGTCAGTGATATTGCAGTAAGGATCGAGACCATAGCCATACCAGAGGCTCAGGCCCACCGGCAGTGTCTCCACGCTCAGGTGAAGGATGGCGGCGTCGCCCTCCAGAGTCGTCTTGAATATTTGGTGCGTATCCGCGTCGTCCGAATCGCGCAGCGTAAATCCTGTTGGTCGTCCCTCCGCGCGCAGCCAGCCACGGGCGCCGTCGAACGAGACGCGCAGGGTGACGTAATTGCCGATAGAGGACTGGATCTTTTCGACACCGGCCAGGGTCGGCGTGGGGAAGCCGCACGCAACATTCGCCAATCGCTTGCCGAGCCGCTTGAGTCCCGCAGTGCTGATGTGAATCCCATCGTCCAGATCGAGATCGATCGCGCTCACCATTTCGACGTTCGGCAGCGCCGTTGTGAGCCTGCGCTGCTCTGCTCGGATTGCGCTCCATCGGGCGGCTTCGCCAGGCGCGCCCGCAGTCACATAGGAGCCTAATTGAACGAGATAGAAGGGAAGATCGAGCTGATCCAGATCGCGACGGAAGGCCTGGATGAGAGCGACCATTCTGTCCATGTACAGTGGGACGGAGGCTTCATCGGCATCGCTTTCGCCCTGATACCAAAGGATTCCCGCCACCTTACCGCCGTTCGCGCGGATCCGGGAAAGGGTCGCGCCGTAAAGAGAGTTGTCCCCTTCCGTCGCGTCACGCTCGGGACTCCACTGATCCATGGAGGTGCCGCCGTGCGCGCAGGGGATCAGGCCGACGGGGACACCCGTGCGCGCCTGGATGAGCTTTGCGAACGTCAGACCCAGCCCGGACCCGTTTGCGCGGCCGGTAGGGCGGGCCTCCAGGGTCTCGGGCGGCGGCGGCATCCCGTTGATCTTGCGATGTACGGGGCGAGGGGACTCATCCAGCCAGTGCAGCGGCTCCTCAGCCACGGCCCAAACTTCCTTGCTTTGGAAGGAGTGAACGAGCGGCGAACTTGTCTCCATGTCGATGGGACGGCCGCATCCTTCCATATTGCTCTGTCCGGCCAGCACCCAAAGGTCGCCGACAAGGATCTCCGTCGCGTCGCCGACTTCGTAGGGTCCGCCCGTCTTCAGTTCGACGACGGTTCCGTTGTCCTGTGCAAAGTGCGCAACGCCGGCGTCGTCGCGCTGCAGTACTTGATAGCTTTGCAAAGACATTACGATTTTTCCTTGTCGCTCGGGAAGTTCATGTGCATAAGGCTCGCCGTGGGAGTACTCTGGCCTTTGTACTTGCTGCCAAGCTCGGGGTGGCCATAGGGTCGATCGGCGGGCGTGCTCATGGCGAAGAACGAGATCTGGCCGACCTTCATACCGGGGTAGAGCAAAATCGGCAGATTGGCGACGTTGGAAAGCTCCAGCGTGATATGGCCAGAGAAGCCGGGATCGATATATCCCGCCGTGGCGTGTACGACCAGCCCCAGCCGTCCCAATGAGCTTTTGCCTTCCAGACGGGCCACTAAGTCGTCGCCGAGCGCGATGCTTTCTAATGTGCTCGCGAGAATAAATTCGCCGGGATGGATCACGAACGGCGAGCCTTCTTCGGCGGTTACCATCTCCGTGAGACCTTCCTGGGCGGCTTTGGGATCGATGGCGGAGTATTTGTAGTTTCGGAAGACTCGGAAGCGGTGGTCGAGGCGGATGTCGATCGACGCCGGCTGGACCAGACTTTCGTCGTAGGGCGTGATCGTGATGCGTCCGGCGGCGACGCCTTCTTTGATGCTGCGGTCGGAGAGGATCATGGGGCGTCTCGTATTATTCGGCGTACAGGATTTTTTTCATCCAGAGATAGCGCTCTCCGGAAAGCTTTTGGTCCGGCAGGAACCCTGAGCCAAGCGCGCACTGGATCGCCGCTTCATTGTCACGGCCCACGCGCGTCCAGACTTCCGGGTATTTATGGTACTCGACGAGGAACGCACACAGCTTATTCATCATCACGGAGCCGACGCCGTCGCGGCGTACGTCCGGAGCGACGATCAAGTGCTGAATCTCGACATCGCCTTCAACTTCGTCCTCGATAATGTCGCCGTAGGCCACAATATCTCCGTCACGGCGAAGGGTGAAGGCGAAGTTGGTTTCGTAGATCCAAGCCGCCACTTGATCGGCCGTGAGGGGGAACCCTTGCGCGCCAGTTAGCTTCCAGTATTCTTCCGACGTCAATACCCAGTGCGCGACCGTCTCCGCTTCGGCGAGATCGAACGGCCGGAGTTCGAAGTACGGCATATCATGCAGGGTCCTGATCGGTATCCAAATCCGTCTCTTCGTCGCCGCGCGGTTCGCGCGCCAGAGCGCCGAGGACGCCGTTGACAAAACGCCCCGACTCGGCGGTGCTGTATTTCTTGGCGAGCTCCACGGCCTCATTGACGACCGCCGCGACCGGAGAGTCCGGGCGGTAGATCATCTCGAAGGACGAAAGCCGCAGGATGTTACGGTCCACGGCGGCCTGCCGATCCAGCGCCCAGTCGGAGGCGAGGATGGTTAGGCGGGCGTCGATGGATACTTGATGCTCAAGCACGCCGAGCACCAGCTCCTGAGCGAAGGCGCTGTTCTTCTCGTCGAGCTGGGATTGCTTCAGCGCTTCAGCAATCACCTCGGGAGGGGGCTGATGGCCGATTTCAATTTGGTAAAGCATGCGCAGGGCCAGCTCACGCGCGTCTCTGCGCGTGTTCTTGCCGGCAGTATTCGGGATGTGGGAATCAGGTGTCATTTCGCTTTATTGTACCCCGAACAGGGCGCGTTCGTTTCGCCTTTTTGGGAATGGGGAAGCGCAGCACCAGCTCCGGGCGCAGTTTACGCCACGACTGTGCGCTGGTGAGACGCCGACTGAGAAGGCGGTGGGGCGCGTCGTCGGTGCGCGTCAGATAGATTCCTGCCAGGGCCAGAAGGCCGATGCAGAGGAATCCGTTGGCGTAAAAATCCCACGGATGCTCCGCGCCGGGCGGCAGGACCGCCTGCCGCTGGACCACGATCGCGGAGTTTGCCGCGAAACCGTACACGCATCCGATCAGGCCCGCGCAGAGCAGAATACGGAGGGCGAGCGCCGTCCTCCAGAAGGGAATGCGGATGCGCTTGCGGCGTTTCATGAAATGTCTTGCATCATGGAAATTCCGTTAGACCACATCGACGTGGGTCGCCAGGAACTTCGTGTTCAGGTCGCCTCTTTGGAAGGCTTCGTTGGCGAAGATCTTCTTGTGATACTCTAAGTCCGTCTTGACGCCGACGATCTCGACTTCGTCCAGGCAGCGCTGCATGCGGGCGATGGCGCCGGCGCGGTCGGTGTCCCAGACGATGATCTTGGCGAGCATAGAGTCATAGTACGGCGGCACTTCGTATCCCGAGAAGATCTGCGTGTCGATGCGCACGCCGAGGCCGCCGGGCAGGCGTACGGTGGCGATCTTACCGGCGCTCGGCGCGAAATCTCGCAGGGGATCGCGCGCGGTCAGGCGCACTTCGATGGCGTGTCCCGTCCATTCGATCTGTCGCTGCGAGAAGGCAAGCTTCTCGCCGTCGGCGACTCGGATTTGCCACTTTACTAAGTCGATGCCCGTAACGGTCTCGGTGATCGGGTGTTCGATCTGAAGGCGGGTGTTCATCTCCATGAAGTAAAACGTGTGATCCGGCGCGACGATGAACTCGATCGTTCCGGCGCTGGCGTAACCGGCGGCCTTGGCGGCGCGCACGGCGGCGTCGCAGATGCGCTTACGCGCCGCCGCCGGAAGGTTCGGCGCGGGCGCTTCTTCCACCATCTTCTGGTAACGCTGGGTTTGCAGTGAACAGTCGCGCTCACCCAAATGCACGACGTTGCCGTGCTCGTCGGCCAGAATCTGAACTTCGATGTGCCGGAAGGTCTCGATGAACTTCTCGATATAGACATCGGGGTTGCCGAAGCTGGTCTCGGCTTCCATTTGCGCCGTCTTGAGCGTTTTCGGGAAGTCGGCTTCCTCACGGACGACCCGGATACCGCGCCCGCCGCCGCCGGCGGCGGCCTTGATCATGACCGGGAAACCGATCTTGGCGGCGATTTTCGCCGCTTCCGCCGGATCGCGCAGGGCGATATTGGTGCCGGGGACGATCGGCACGCCCGCCTTCTCCATCGTCATGCGCGCCTGGATCTTGTCGCCCATCATTTCGATGGACTTGACCGGCGGTCCGATGTACTTGAGGCCGATCTGGGCGCACTTCTCCGCGAACGAAGAATCTTCCGCCAAAAATCCGATGCCGGGATGGATGGCGTCGCAGCCCGTGATTAATGCGGCGCTCAGGATATTTGCGGCGTTGAGATACGATCCCTTGCTGTCCGGAGGACCGATACAAACGCGCTCATCGGCGAGCTGAACATGAAGCGCATCGACATCCGCTTCGGAGTAAACCGCGACAGTGGCGATCTTCATCTCGCGCGCGGCGCGGATGACACGGACGGCGATGTCGCCGCGGTTGGCAATCAGTATTTTTTTGAACATAATTTGGACGGCGGCTCGGAGCGGCCCTTTCTACATGTCCGCTCCGGCCGTGGGAATATTCGGCATTCGGATGCCGCCCGGCAGGGTGGTTCCGGCGGCGGGGGCGGCGCTGGGCGGCGGAGCGGCGCTCGGCGTGTAAGACGGCGCATACGATGATGGAGCGGGCGATCCGGGAGGCAGTCCGATCCCATCGGGATGGAACCCCTGTGGCAGCTGCTCCGCGGAGGGCGGGGGCGCATTGTTCGCGCGGCCTCCGCCGACATCGGTAACGGTCCCCGAATCCGGGTCGATCTGATACGAGCAGCCCTGCGCGTAGATCTGCTCATCCGTCACGCCGTATTTCTTGAGCTGCGAGACATCACGGGGCGTACGATCGTTATGGTCGATCTTGTACATCTGGACGGCCTGGGACATCTGGGCGGCGTATTCCGAGCAGGCAGAGCCGTAGGCGCGCTCTTTAGGCGTGGCGGCTTGGCCGGGCTTGGAGTGCTCGGCCGCGATCTGAGGCACGATCGTCGCGGCGAGGATCATCAGGATCGCGATCGCCACGAGCATACCGACAAGAGACCACTGGCCGCGCTGCCGCGCGGCCGAACGTCGCATCGCCATCGGAGTCCTCCTAGACTGGTTCGATACGGAACAGTGGCTGGCCGTATCCCACAGCGGTATTGTCTTCGCAAACTTCGGTCACGCGTCCGCCGCTGTCCGCCGTGACTTCGTTCATCAGCTTCAGCGATTCGATGTAGCCGATCAGCTGGCCCGTCTTAATGGTCGCGCCGTAACGGATCGGCGGATCGTGATGGTGGAAGATACCCACCATCGGGGCCGTCAGCAGGAGGCTGAGGGCGACCGGGGGAGCTTCGGAAGACGCGGCGGCTTCGGTTTCCGCGAATGTCTCGGGCTCCTCGGCGGCGAGGATCGACGGCAGGCGGCCCGTGGGCGATTTGCGTACGAGGAGCCGCCGCCCCTGTTCTTCGATCTCGATCTCGGCGACCGGATGCTCTTCCAGCAGGGCAACGATCTCTTCGATACTTTCGAGGGTCATATTCAAAATCAAACTTTCCGGCGCGGCCGAAATGGCCGCGCCGCGCTAGATCTTCAGCTTAAAGACGCAGTACTCGACGAGCTTGAGGGCTTGCGACAAAATAACCAGTCCGAGGCAGACGATCATAAAGGTGACCAATCCATCGGATGCTGTCCTGGTCAGATTCGGGCCATGCGAAGTTGTAAACGCGAACTTCGATGTGACGGAATCGACGAACCGCAGAATTGCGCCCACTCCGGACTGCATTGCCGGCAGGTTAAAATACATGACGGCGGGAACGGCGATGATTGTCAGCGCCGTCAGCGCCTTGTATTTGTCGCGCTGATGCTCATTATAGATAATACATCGGCGGCAGCGATCCCGCTTGGCCGCCGGCGACAGGATCGTCTTCGGCATTCCGGCGGCGCCGGCGCGCAGTCCAAGTCCCTGATCCGCCTTCTTGGTCTTATCTTTCCAATCCGAGTTGATGACGGCCTGCAGGACGATGTACTCCTCGCACATACACCCTTCTTTATACCACCAGCAGGGGCCGCGCCGCTTAATGTAGATCGGGCACTTATCCCGCACATGGTCGCGGCAGAAGGCCGTTTCCCAGCATCGCCCTAAAAATCGCTGACGCTGCTTGCCGGACTGGCGGGCCACATCGGACCCGTACTTGACGTTGGCGCGCTGCAGCGCCGTCTGCTCGGACAGCGCCTGAAACCGCCGGACGACGTCCGCGATCACCCATGCCGCGCCGGGGACGACGAACACCATCCACAAACTGCTCAGCAAAGTCAGCGCGGTGTCCGTTGCGGGACTTAAGCTTAATCCCTGTGCGTCGTAAACCTGCTTTGTCGCAAACGGCAGCCCGAAGTAGAAGACTGCGCCGACGGCGACCAGAATATACCCAATCATCTCGTCGCGAAGGCACATGATCAGGATACATACGACTGAGACGAATGTGGAAAGCCGGAGCAGCCCAAAGACCATCTGGATATTAGACTGCTGGCGCGCTCTGTCAGCGAACACCATATGTCCGTAATTCGGATTGGCCCATGCACCGCCGAAGATCCCCCAAAAGAGATATCCCAAGAAGATTACGGTCGCCGCGAGGGCGATATAGAAGATGGTTCTCGCAATGTCGTCCAGCTTGGTGCCGGTCCCGCGTCCAGAGGACGAGGGGCCGAGACCGGAGCCGGGCTGATGCGGAGAAGGAGACGGTCCGTCTGAAATGTCGAATGTCGTGGGCATTAAAGTACGCTCTTAATAACTGCGATTGAAGCAACACGGGGCAGGGCGCCGGTCGATCGTTCACGCGTAACGAGCTCGCAACCCAGAGTTCGGCAAAGTTATTTGACGCGCTCGAGGTATTGGTCGTTGCGGGTGTCGATCTTGATCTTATCGCCCTGCTTGACAAAGAATGGCACGGTGACGACGGCGCCGGTCTCAACAGTGGCGGGCTTGCCGCCTCCAGAGGCGGTGTCGCCCTTTTCGCTGCCGGCGGTCTCCGTCACTTCCAGTTCGACGAAGTTCGGGACTTCGATCCCGATGATCTTCTCGTTATGGACTATGACGGATAGATCCATATTTTCCTTCAGGTACTTGACGCCTTCGATCTGATCCTTGGTGACGGCGATCTGTTCGAAGGTTTCCGGGTCCATGACCCAGTAATCCGTTCCGTCGTTGTACATATATTGCACGGTCTTGCGCTCAAGGATCGCCTGCTCCATGCGCTCGCCGGCGCGCCACGTTTTGTCGATGGTGCGGCCGGTTTTGAGGTTCTTGATCGACGAGCGCACGAAGGCGCCGCCCTTACCGGGCTTGACATGCTGAAAATCCACGATCGTATAGATATCGTTATCCATAATGATCGAGATTCCGTTTCGGAAATCACTGGTGTCCATAGGAAAAAAAAGTCGCTCCTGGCGTTAAATTTCCCTCAATTATAACATAATTTGCCCCTCCGGCGCAAGGCGGAGCGCCCGCAAACTGGCCTTCGGACGGATTCTGATTGCCCGCCCAATCCATTTGACGCGCGAAACGCGAATTTGTTGCAATATCTTGTTCAGTAATTTGACAGCATTCCATTCAGTGATTTGGCTGGACTCTCGCGGCGCATGAAGCAGGAGTTTGGATCGGGAATCGCGAATGGGGGGATATGCCTGAAGAGACAAATCAACATCACGGGGCAACCCCCGTCAATTATCCCGCCGACAGTTCGACGGGCGTGAGCACGCCGTCGGATCGCCTGCGCCGCCAGATGATCAAAGGCGGCGCGGGAACGGTGCTCGCCGTCGCGGCCGTCTGGGCCGGCTGGACGAAAGTCCTCTTTCCCGAAGGCGCCGGCGCGGAATCCGTTCCGCCGCAGCCTCGCTCCACACCGCCGATGCAAGGCGGAACTCCCGCCGCGCCCGGCTCTCCCGCAGGAGCCGCGCAGACGCTTGGCGCTGTCACCTTGTTCAACGCCGGAGACCCGCCAAAGCTTGTGACGGTCGGGGAGGAAAAGCAGCCTTACCTGGTGGAGAATTTGGGGGACGGAAAGTTCCGCGCGCTTTCAGCTTTCTGCACACACAAGGGCTGCACGGTCGACTGGAGCGCCAAAGACAACGCCCTGGTGTGTCCGTGTCATTATGGGAAGTTCAGCCGGGATGGAAAGAACATCTCCGGTCCACCGCCCACGCCGCTCGCCGAATCGCCGACCCGTGTCGAAAATGGGGAACTGGTGCTGGCGTAATCCCGTTTTAGCTTCCAGGAAAAGCCATTCGGACGCCTTGTTGCGCCGATAGCGTTACACCTCACGTTTTTTGT
>NZ_JBDSQY010000150.1:0-8761 GCF_039929585.1 Capsulimonas sp. | reverse complement strand
CAATGCCATAGAGCTTGTCTCCACGCGCGTCGAACGCCACCCATCGTAGCGGACGCGGCGACCGCCCGAGAAGGCGTGAGCTCACTGTCTCGGTATGGCCGATCTGCGCCACTGGCAGGAACGTTTTCAGTGAGTAAAGATAGATTGCGCCGTCGTCACGCGCGGCGGCCAGCGATTGGTTATCGGGAGCGAAGGCTAAGGCTGCCGCGCCGAACATATCACCGACGAACCCTCCCATCCAGCTCGTACTTAGGACACGTGTCTCCGACAATTGCCCCATCTTCCGTCCGGAGACAGTATCAAATACGAGAACGCCGCCGCTATCTCCAGCGACAGCCAGAAATTTGCCGTCGCGGGAAAAGACAGGTTTAGACAAGGCGCCGATACTTGTCCTGGTAACGCCGTTAGGATCCGGCTCTATGAGGGTTCGGATCAGACGCCCCGTATGCGTGTCGCGCAGGTCCATAAAGCCATCATCTTGAATTATGCTGACGGATTTGCCTTCGGATTTTTCACGCTTGACGCCGTTCCAGAGTACAGCCATCATTCCGCCGTCCTGGGAAACCTGGAACCTCGCGACTTGGTATTGACGTCCTCCCAGGATTTGCTCCTTGCCTGAACGCCACAATTTGATTTGCTGCGGGTCATCATGCCTGCCGCTGGCCGCCACTCCCCCGCCCGGCAGCGCGACCGCCTCGAATAAATCTGGCTTAAATAAATCTGGGCCGTCGCTGCCGTCTGACAGTGACAGCACGGAGCGCCCATTATCCGTGGAGATCGGCGGGTGAGAAGACGGCGGCGTTTGAACGCTCAAATCATAAAAATGCAGCAGACCGTTGCGACCGGCGGAAGCGAACCGATGTCCATCCGGGGAGATGGCGAAGCGTTCTTCACCGTAATCATGTTTAGAGACCGTCTGGCCCAGCGCATCCATTGCCATGTTCAAACGGACAATTCGCCGGCCACTCTGGAGATCGAACACATTGAAGGCGTCACTGCCGTGGCCGTTCCACTCATTGACGCCGGCAAATTGGGCATTCCATGAGGAAGCCAGGGGATCCATCGGCAGGGAACGCAGCAGACGCTCACCATCCGCCGAGCGAACCTGCAGCACCGCGTGAGAATGAAACCGCGTCCCTTCGTCGCCTTGCACGACTACGGAGCCGTCATCCAGCGAATAAACGTGGCGCAACTGATTGAGACCAGTATCCACAGTTGTGTGCAGGCCGGTCGACAGAAGCCAGAGATGCAGCACGCCGGTATTGCCGTCGACTCCCAAGGCGCGGTCGCCGTCGCGCGCCACCCGCAGAAAGGACAAAGACGGCATGGAAAATATGGGCGTCATCTCCGGCACTCGCAGCAGAAGCGCCGGCTTATCGCCGTTCACCACACAGAGGTAGCGGCCGTCGCGAGACAGTATTGCATCCCGAAACCCGGCCTCTGGCAACACCCCGAGAACTCTCCCCGTTAACACATCCACCACTCGCCCCCCGCGAGGAGCAGGCGTCGGCTTGGTGGTCTGCTGGGCCGGCTGACTGCCGGACACTTTGGCGACGCTTCGAGTAGCACCATCCTCCCCGATGACCATTAATGAGAAGTCTGGAAGCACATCCACCACCTGCCCGTTCCAGCGCCGAAGCGCCCGACCGGTGACGGCGTTGTAGAGGGTGGACTGCGTCGGTCTATCGGGCGAATACTTTGTCGCCAGAACCCGTGCGCCGTCATTCGAAAGCCAGGTCTCTCCGCCGCTGTACGCCCATTCCCGGACAATCCGCCCATTGGCTGGGTCGCGAAAGGTGACTTGGCAATCCAGCGCGTCAGTAGTCATAACCAAACTGCCGTCATGCGAAAACTGGATGCTGTCAATCTCCCCCTGCGACTGGACAAACTGCCGGGGCGCCAGGGAAGCATTGAATATGTATCGGCGAACCAGGACGATCGCAAGGATGACTATTGCGCCCCCCAGGGCCAAACTGAGGCGCCGATGCTTTCGAACGAATGTGAACATATGTGTCTCTAACTTAAAGGGCAGGCTCACTGTTAAAGCACGCCTGCCGGATACCAATTTACGTCTATCTCAGGGCAATCTTAGCTGCCTGCCAGCTCATCCACCCACTCTTCGAACCTTGCGCACATGTCGGCGTCCGAGACGGTGTTGTCGGCGATCACCTTGGCGCCGTCAACGATGCGAATCGTGGCGTCCAGCGTGGCTGGGTAGTCCGTGGGATAATCGCGACGTGCGGCGGCGTCCATGGATTCGGAAGCCTCTCGCCACGCTTCTTCCGTCGTCTGATTGCAGTGCTCGGCCAGATATTTGGCCGAGAAGCCTTCGCCGGTCAGACCGATCAGCGTCGCATTATGATCGACGCTGTTGCCCGGCTTCCAGTAGTGCTCGGCAAGCAGCTGTCCGATTTGGGGGTTGTCGGTCAGGTATCCGAACTTCTGAAGAAGATACCCACGCGTCTGCTGAACCGCCATCTCCGCCAGCAAGTATCCATGATACGACGCCGCCGATTCTCGGTTGAGCAAATGCGGGACGGACAGTATGGGGCGGCTGCCCCGCGTTCCCGATATCCGTTCTTCGGTTTGCCGCGCAAGCGCCAGCACGGCTTCGGGCGTACGCTCCTCATCGCTCATTCGGTAAAGGGCGAGCTCGAAATATGGGATGGTCATCATGCCCCGCATGGATCGACTAAGCCACGGCTGCGTCTTCTCGATCTGAGTTCGGATCAGCTCGTCCGGGATCGGGGCGCCCGACGCATCCCGGGCATAGCGCTTCATCCAATCGGCGTCGCCGAGAAGACTGTCGCAGAACATGGACTGGGTTTCTGCGTACGCCATGGAGGTCGGCGCAAACTCCTGGGAAAAGCACGGCGCGTTCTGTGTGACGTTGGCGAAGTGGGCCGCGTGGCCGCCCTCATGGAACAGTGTCCGAATGGCGTTATCGCCGCTGCCTACCTGTCCCGGCTTGGCGAGCGCGGTGAAGTTGACCTGAGACGCCACCCACTGACCGTCGGCGTCGAAAAACGCCGGCACGGGCGCATGGCAGAAACCGTTCTGGTACTTGCCCTCACGCTCCAGCAAGTCCAGCTGCATGACCGCGCCACGAAAGCCAATTCCGAGGCGGCGGAAGCTCAGGATCCAGCGCTCCAGCGCTTTGCCGAACGGCAAATAGGGGTCCATCTGCCGTCGAATATCGCCGCTGATATGAAACGGCAGATTGTGCGGAAGAATGGCCTCGGCGCCTTTTTCGGCGATCATTGCGTCCAGCGATTGCCGGGAGGCTTCATGTGTCCGTCCGTCGAAGTCATCCAGGATCGCAAACAGATCCTCGGGGCTCATCTGTTCGCTGGTGCGCACCTTGTAATCGAAATAGTCCCGATATCCGAGCGCTCGGGCGAGTTCGTTGCGCTTGCCGACGATCTCCAGGAATCCGTTGTCCAGCACCCACTGCTCCAGCCGCAGCAGTTCGTCGTGCGACGCTTTGCGCGTCGCCTCACTTGGGTTCGTTCCGATGTTGGTCGAAAGCATCCCCAGCGATGCTTCTTCCCGCTCGCCGCGCTCGTTGGCATAGTACATCTTGAAGTCACGACGCTTCGCGAACAGATCGGACTCCATCGCGATCATCTCATTCTGAAAACGCTCGGCGTCGGCGTTGTCCACAATGTTCGCTTCAAAGAACGCCAGCCATCCGCGCAGCCCAAATTCGACATCATGCAGGCTCTCCCGATCCGGCGACGCATCCAATATCCCAAGCTGCGACCGCACCGCAGCGAGCCGTCCGGGATCGGAGACAAACGCCTTGTAGGCCTGCTCGGCCCGTGAGAACCCGTCAGGGTCGTCGCTGATCGCCATGTACGTGTCCCAGAAGAGATCTTCCTTGGTCTTATGCACGTGGAGATATTGCGAATTCAGTTCGTCGAAATAGCTGCGCGGAGATGTCATGTCGTTCTTACCTCATCCCAATTGTACCTGGATGAGGCCCAGTCTCTCTTCCAGACGACTTAAGCGCGGTTACTTCGGAAGCATGGACTGGTGAGAAATTACGCCCGCCAAAACACCGTCGGCGGAGGCCAGAGTTGCGTTGTGCATCATTCGGGCGGCGTCCCCTGCGGCGTACACGCCCGCGACAGTGGTCTCCTTGAAATCGTTCGTCTTGATCATCGGCCCCTGCATCCCCTCCTCGATCTCGCACCCCAATTGTTCCGCCAGAGGGCTGGCCAAAGAAACGCGCGTTCCCACGAACATCGCTCCGTAGGGGACACGGCGTCCATCCTGAAACTCCACGGCGTCCAGCTCTCGGCCACGCGGAACAAGGCGCGCCACCGGCGTTTCCTCGACCCGAATGTTACGCAGGGCCAATCGATCGCGATGCTCCTGGGTCAGCCAATTCCCGCCATTGGTCAGCAGGGTCACATCAGCGCTCCAATCGGACACGAGAATCGACTTATGGACCGACACCTCGTCCTCGCCGAAGACGGCGATTTTACGCTCCGCGACCTCATAGCCATGGCAATAAGGACAGTGAATGACGCCCCCGCCCCAAAGTCCCTGCATTCCCGGGACATCCGGCAGATGGTCCACCACCCCCGTCGCCAGCACCAGACGCTTCGCGCGCGCTATGTCGCCATCTCCAAAGGTCACGGCAAGCACTCCCGCCTCCTGCGCGGCTGTAACAGCCTCCCCACTGTAAAAATCGACCGTTGGGTAGGCCATGACCTGCGCTCGGGCAGTCTCCATGATCTCACGGGGCGATCTTCCGTCCTGTCCGAAGAATCCATGAGACGCGGCGGAGAAACGGTTTCGTGGCTTGCCGGCGTCCACCACAAGAATTCTCCGGCGGGCGCGCGCCAGCTGCATCGCGGCGGAAAGGCCGGCGAAGCTGCCTCCGACGACGATCGCTTCATAGTCCGTATCGGATGCGATTACATTCTGCTGCATAATATATTCTCCTCGCAAATGAAACCTAAGATTGGCTCATTCTCTGATATAATACGATCAGTGTCAGGCCAATATTTCTGCTAATTTTCTTTTTATTGATACTCGAATGGAATTAATCGTGGGAACCAACGACATCGACCTTCATGATCTTCGCTGCTTGATCGTTCTGGCGGACGAACTGAACTTTGGCAGGGCGGCGGAGCGGCTGCACATGTCGCAGCCGCCGCTGACGCGCCTGCTGGCGGAGATGGAGAAGATTCTGGGGGCAAAGCTGTTCGCGCGAACCACGCGGCGCGTGTCGCTGACGCCGGTGGGCGATGTCTTCATCACAGAGGCGCGGAGCGTACTGTCTCGGTTTGAGGAAGCGATGCAGAATGTGGCGGCGGCGGCCCAGCGGCAATCGGGGCAGATCCGGCTGGCGTACACCCCCCTTGCGCTTCAAACAGTACTGCCACGGCTGATGACGGCGTTCCGCGAGCAGGATCACGATGCGCGTATCGATCTTGTGGAGATGCCGGGAGCAGCGCAGCCGGGAGCGCTCGCGTCAGGCCGCGCGGACCTGGCGTTCTCCGATGAGCCGGCCAAAGAAGCGCAGTTTGAGAGCCTGCTGCTGCGCCGGGAGCCGCTTTCCCTGCTGATCCCCGAAGGTCACCCTCTGGCCGCCAGCGGCAAAGTTACGCTGAAACAACTGAATGGACAAACACTGATCCTGCATCCCCGTCATGAGAACCCGGACTATTACGACAGAACGATCGCCGCCTTCGAATCATCGGGCGTCTCGCCCAGCATCCGTGAGCGTGAACCTGGACAAAATTGCATGGCGCTGGTCGTCAGCGGCGCGGGCCTGCTCCTGACGCCGGCGAGCCATCATCAATCACACTCTCCCGGGATTCGATGTGCTGAAGTGGAGACTTCCTTCCCGCTTCACGCCGAAGTTTGGGCGATTTGGAGCACGGCCCCCGCCTCCGATCGCATGGCGGCGTTCATCAGGATCATCAAAGAGCTAAAAAACACTGACGCCAGATAAGTCGGGTCTCGCCGCTCAGGAAGTTATTCGTTTGGCGGCGCGGTGGAGCCGCGCACGATAAGCTCCGGCTGGAAAAGATGGGTCACAGCGGGAATATGCGCGCCTTCAACCCTCTGGATCAACAGGCGAAGCGCTTCTTCCCCAATGCGGACAAACGGCTGCCGAAGCGTGGTGAGCGGCGGATTCACATAGGCTGCCAACGGACGATCGTCCACGCCGGCGATCGAAAGCTGTCCTGGGATGGAGATTCCCATGTCACGCGCCGCTTCCATGGCGCCGAACGCAATCTCGTCGTTGCCCGCAAAAATCGCGGTCGGAGGTTCTGGCAATGAGAGCAGTCGGCGCGCGTTTTCGTAGCCGGACTCTGTAGAGTAGGTTCCAGTCAGCACGTACTCAGGCCGCATGGCGATTCCCGCCTCACCCAGACACTGCTCGTAGACCGCGCGGCGCACGCCGGCGCTGATCAAATTTCCATGTCCCATCAGATGCCCGATCCGGCGATGCCCTAAATCCAGCAAATGCCCCATGATCAGACGTGCGCCGTGAACGTCATCCACATCCACCGAAGGCACGCTTTCGCGCTCCGGTGGCCAGGACACGGCGACCAGTGGCAGCTTGAGCGAAGCCAATGCGGGGATCAGATCGGAATCGGTGGGAGGAGCGACGACAAGGACGCCATCGGTGCTGCGATCGCGAAACTGCGCCAGAGAATACTCCTTGCCGCGCCACGGAGCTGTGAGATGCGTGATGTTGTAGCCGCTCTCTGACGCGACCGTGAGAACACCCTGGAGGATGGCGGCGGAATAGGAATTGATTACAATCGACGCGGATTCGACAACGCCGAAGAGAATGCCCAGATTGTTCGTGCGCTGCCGGGCAAGCCCACGCGCCATGGCGCTGGGATGGTAGTCCAGGAGGCGCATCGCTTCCAGAATTCTCTGACGCGTCTCCGGACGCACCGGGCGCGGTCCGTCGTTCAGCACATTGGAGATCGTGGAAAGCGAAAATCCTGATTCTCTTGCGACATCATAAATCGTTGCCATAACTTTGGTATCGTCCTCATTCATCGAGACAGCGTATCGACCAGAATAATGACTGGCCGCTCGCTCACATCCACGGTCACAGCGCCATTGGTTACGGCGAGCGCGGACACTTGGCCACTGGTCTGACCGTTCACCAGCTCCACCAAAGTCGCACTCTTGGACGCCGTCAATTTCGGCAGCCGAAACGCTGAAATTTTGGCGTTTTCCGCCTTGGGACACCACACTGCATACGCTCCCTTGCCATTGTCGGCGCGGAACCGATAGATCCAGACTTTAGGATTGCCGCTGCGGACTTCACCGTCAAAACGCATACCCGCCAGTCGGTTCTTAAGCGTGGCGGTGTAATACCAGGAAGGCTTCGGCTTCCATTCGCCCTTTTGTGTCACTAACCCGCTGGTGCTGAACTGTGTGGGATCCTTAGGATTTGTGTCGCGCAGCATAAACTGCGCGGCTCGGTCCACGCCGGCCGCGGCAAGCACTAAGTACGACCGGACGATCCAGCGCGCCTGCACTTCCTCGGCGCTCGTCTCGCCGATCGCCGGAGCGCGCTGAACGGAGGCGGAATGCGTATCGTAGCCAAACTCGGTCAGCCAGACTTCTCGGCCGGGCAGCTCACGCTCGCAGTAGTCCACGATGTTCTTCATCATGTCCTTCAAGCCGTCGGATTCGGGGCAGACGCCGATCTGTCCGGAGGTCTGGTCGGCGGCGTTGTTGGAATAATGGTGCACGTTAATCACATCCGCCGGAAAATCGCCATGACGGTTCCAGTCCGCCCAGACTTTCATCGCCTTGATGTAATCCAGGTTCACGCCCGCCAGACCGCTCAGCACGAGTTTTGCGCTGGGGTCGGCGTTTTTGACGCCGAATGTGGCGCCCATCGCCTTTTGATGACCGTCGTAGTCCGCGCTGCACTGGGCGGCGAGTTCGTACGGGTTCGCGTAGCCCGCGCGGCCATGCCACCAGGCGTCCGGCTCGTTCTGGTTCTCATAATAACGCAGCAGGCCAAGCCCGCTCTTGCGCGGCTGGTTCGCGGCGAGCTTGAGCAGATTGTCTGGGACCTTCGCGGCGCCGTAGCGGGCTGCGAACTGGAACATGTGGTCGGCGTGCGCGGCGTACGACGCCGGATCGGCGGGATCTTTTCCCGGCGCGGCGACTTTATCGCTCATGTGCGCGTCATCGCCGGCCAGCCACTTCACATTGCCCTGGATCGCCGGACACACCGTAATTCCCGCATTCTTCAGCTTCGCGTAGTAATCGTCGAAGAACCAGTAATTTCCGCCTGCCGCAGAAGATGGATTGAATGCAACGACGTTATTGGGATACGCCGGCGCATCGGCCTTGTCATCCCCCGCATCCCAGCTCCAGTTGTGATATTCGCGGACAAAGCCAACGGCCTGCATTTTGTCCAGCGGATCGTCGATAAAGGCGTTGGTTCCGATGAACTGATCCATTGTCGGCCGCTTGTGCGGCTTCGGCGCTGGCGCCTTGGCGGACTGGATCGGCCCCAGAGACTTTCCATAGAGCACGATCTCAGGAACATTCATACCGGGATCGACAATCGTAAAACGCAGGTAGCGCGTGCGGACATCGACGGCGTGGGAGTTCCAGGTCAGGTAGTTATTCACTGATGTTACGCAGTCTGTGGCGCAGCGAGTCGCTCCACTGGCATATTGCGCAACTGCTCGTGCGCACTTTTGACGGCCTGAGCATAGAGCCGCGTCTTGAGCGCAAAATGGCTCAGATGTGTCTT
>NZ_JBDSQY010000149.1:0-61598 GCF_039929585.1 Capsulimonas sp. | reverse complement strand
GGACTTTCGGCAGTAATGTCTGCGGAGAGTATGTAAGACCTTTCGAAAGAAAGGCAGTTCTCGATGAAACAGAAAACGCTCCGCGTGAGCGGAGAAGCTCGGCCATTTATGGACGGGAGAAGTCACTTCTCCTTGTCTTTGCTGAACGTTTCGGCCCCGAACCAAATGTAATCCTTCTTGCCGTCCCAGAAAAAGAATGGCAGGCGCTCCACGGTCCCATTGTCGTACTTAAGAGTGTGTTGAGAAAGTCCGTTTCTTGCGTTCCATGCACAATTTCTACCCCAAGACCACTCTCTCAACACACTCAAGCGGCTTCGAACTCCCATGTGCCCGGGGCGACCTGGAGACGCAGACGCCCCTCTGATTCGCCGATGACTGTCACGCCTTTGACCCGTTCGGCAGCCCTCCCATTCCGCCACATCGTCTTGCCCTGGACCTGGATGCGCTTGAGCCCCTGTTCGTCCATCGGGATACTCACCGTGGCGGTCGTCTTTTTGGGTGATGTCAATTTGAGATGGAACTTGCCGGCGTCCCGAACGATTCCAACCTCTATACGCCCGGCCACAGAGTCGAAGCTGGCGTTTACGTGGTTCAAAGCGCCCAGTTGAGGGATGACATCGTAGGTAGTGAAACCGGGTGAAGTTGGCGACACGCCTGCGATGTAGCGCATCATCAATGTCAGCGGGCCACCGGCCCAGCCGTGGTTATAGCTGCCGCCGCCAAATCCTTCCGCGCCGATGCCCCAGCCCTCCCACAGCGTGGTGTACTTGCTCTCCACCATCTTCCGATAGCGCAACTTCATTCGAGCAATAGCCGCATCCGCATCGTTCATGCGGAAGAGCGATTCGAGAACGTACTTCTCCATGTAGGGACTGCCATGGAACTCCCGGGCCAGTACCGCCTTGATCGCTGGCCATTGCTCCGGTTTGGCCAATCCGAAGAGAACGGCTAGGGCGTGCCCGCGTTCATCGGTTTCTCCTTTGTATCCTGGAGATCGGTATTCGGTTCCCGTCCAGAGTAGTCGATTGTAGTTGCCGGCAATGCTTGTTCGCATGTCCTGATACCGGCGCACATCGCCGTTATGACCTGTCAACCGCGCCATGTAGATAGCCGACTCCAGCGCTTGATACAGCCAGGCGTTGTCCAGCACGGGGACATCGATATTTTCGCCCCAGTCCGCCCAGTCCCATCCGCCACCGCGGTGCTTCACAAGGCCGTCCGTTCCCAGTTTGTACAGGTCCAGGTAACGCTTCACCGCCGGATAGGCGTGGGCAATGGTCGCCTTATCGCCGGTGTAGAGGTAGTAATACCAGAAGCCGTAGACGCCGATACTGGCCAGCATCTGCATTGGCAATTCATTCGCGCGCACGACGCGCGTCGGCGTAAAATCCCACCAGCCCCCCGGGACGGGAGCGAAAAGGACGCCGTCCGGCTTCTGCCAGTCGACCAGATTGCAGATGCCCTTGCGAATGAGAGCATGGGCGCGGGCGTCGCAGGAGTACAGAATCTGGCCCAACACGATAACTTCATCACCCCACCACTGGGCGCGTTCGCGGTCCGCATCCTGAATGGCGTCGCGCATGTTCAGGTTCATGGTGTTGCGCGCCTTTATCCATAGCAAGTCCAGAAAGGCATCGTCGGACTGGAAACTGCCGGTAAAGTCGGTGTCGTAACGCGTTTCCCGGTAACGCAGGTCCAGCACTTCAACGCCTTCCGGGATCGAATAGATCATCCAGTGGCCGTTGAGATAGGCGAGGCTCTCGAACTCCTGCACGCCATCTTTAGTCACATACTCCGAGCGGTAGTTGTATTCGCTGCCGCCGTTGTAGTTATCCGTGCGCATGTCGATCGTCAGGCCGGCGGCCGCCTTGATCTTGAGGTACGGCGAGATCGACAGGTTCCGCGGCAAGAGGGCGATAATCGGTTTGCCGTCGCTGATACGAGGCATGCCAAGCGAGGGTGCGTCAGCCCGATTGCCCAGCAGCTCGGCGGCGTTTTCGTAGGACGTGAGTTCGCCGGTGCGCCATTGGGGAATCGGACGTTCGATCAGTCGATTCCACGGCGCGGCGGGCGGTTGGCCCAGTTCAGCCGGCGCAGGCCACGTGGAATCGTTGAAATTCGCCGCAGTCCAGTCTCCTATATCTTGCCGCGCATCAAAGTGGATATTGTCGTCGGGCATGCGTGCATTGGGATGTGGGTCCCCGGTGCTGCCGTACGCAGGGTGCCGGAGCATTTTCCAGGTGGCGTCCGAAATAATCCTGGTCCGTTCCGCCTCAAGTTCAAATACCAGCGCTGCCTCGCCGCTGCTCTGGTGCGAAAAGCCGTCCTTGCCCCAGTACCATGCCAGCAACGCGATTGAGTTGCTGCCTTCCTGGAGATAGGGAGCCAGATCAACCCGATCGAAATAGGTATCGCGTGGGTTCGCCGTGCGCTTCAATTCGCCTTCATAAACCGCAAGCTTCCCATTCACCCACAGCCAGTACTTCGAATCCACGGCGATGCGCGCAATCGCAGTTTTCGGCTTCTCGTCGAGCGTGAACCTCTTGCGATAACACGTCCAGGTATTTGGCGGCGACCCGTTATTCACCGCAATGGATGACCACGGAGCGATCCCGTTGCTTCCAAGTACACGGGCGGCTTTCCAACCGGCGGCGCCCATTGTTTCAGCGCCGTCCCACAGGGCGTCGGTGACGACTTCCACCGGCGTCTGGCCTTTGCATTCGATCCGGATTTTGCCGATCAGCCCGGCGGCATCGGTATCGTTTTCCGCGTGGACGACAATCGCGTTCGAACCAGGATATAGTGCGCCGGCGATGTCGATGGGGACAGCCTGCCGCCAATCATCGCCACGGCCGATCTCCGTTCCATTGACGATGAGCTTGAAATGGTTGTCCGCCGTGAACACAGCCACCGCCGAAGTCACTGTGGAATGATCCGGAAGATCGATTTGGCGGCGGAAGAAGCGTTTTCCCGGTTTGGCGTTTTGGGGCGCGACGATGCCGGCTTCATCGGTCCAGATCCACGCCGCGTCATGGAGATCGATTGTTTTAGGCGTGAGGGGGCCAATCCATTGGGCATGCCATGGGCGATCCGTGGGTGTTAGGGCTGCAATGGGCTTAGCTGTGGGCCGCGCACGCATCTCGATGATGTTCGCGTGTTCGGGCGACGACGCGGCATGGCTCGCCGCCTCGCCCAAAATCGACAGGGAGACAGGCGCCGCCACTGACGCCTTGATGAACTCGCGCCGCGTAAAGACTAGGGATTTTCTTTCAGACAATGGTATTGCTCTCCCGGTACTGTAGTCGTTGGTCCGCGCCTCATGAAGCTGTCCCGCGCCAGGTCGAATGCCGAGGATTTGTAACGGCCAATTCGTCTGACGCTACCTCGTTCAATGAGGTTCGCTGAGGCTTTGCCCAGTTGTTCTGACGATTGGAGCACACTGGTAAGGCCGATCCCGTTTGGCAAGGACAGTATAGGCTTCTTCGTGCTATTTCACCATGGCGATGGTGGCAAGAAACTTGTATGTTCTGACCAGGAAGCCCGTGCGCCGGTCGGTGAAAGCGATACGCGTTGGAACTTGGCGCTTGGCAAATGCATTTCCGAATCCGAAAGCTTCGACTTTATGTGCTTCGTGCACGATGCCTTCGATCTTCGCCGGCAATCCCGGAGCGCTGGTGTCTTTATGGGCGCGGCTGGACAGCCAGTTTTCGGGCGATCGACCTTTGAGATCGTCGGGTGAGAATACCGTGACGGAATAAGATTGGCCGGGCGCAAGGTCTCCTGGGATGAAGACGGTCGCGCCGCTAGGGGCGGCCTTTTGGGTCCAGCCATCGGGAATTGTGATACTCTGAGCCCGCGCGGGGACCGGCGAGATTGAAAGCGCCAGCACGGCGATCGGAGCGAGGACGAGGGAGGGAGAGATCCGATAGGTCATGACGTGTTCCTCTGAAGGCGTTTTTTACACGCGAAGAGGCATACCACTGAGCGCCGCATCGTTGCGGGTTTATATTACCAAATTCAGGAAATCAAGCTCAACAAACAAGCGGCAAAGAGAGGCTAAGCGGCGAGCTGGAGATCGTCCCAGCCTTCGCTTTCATCTCGTCCCTCCTCGACAACGCGCAGGAAGATTTCTGTCAGCGTAGGATCGAAGTGCGTTCCGGCGAGGCCGCGGATATGGGCGCAGACACGGTCGTGGGACCATGCTCTGCGGTATGGACGGTCGGAGCGCAGGGCGTCCCAAACGTCCACAAACGCAAAGAGGCGAGCGGCGAGCGGGATTTCTTCACCGCTCAAGCCACGCGGATAACCGGTTCCGTCCCATTTTTCGTGATGGTAGCGTGGGATGTCCAGCGCCGGCTCTAAGAACTCAATCGGCTGCAGCATCTGAACGGCGTATTCCGGATGGAGGCGCATTACGACCCATTCGGCTTCGGTCAAGGCGCCGGGCTTGAGCAGGATTTCGTCTGGGATGCCCATTTTACCGATATCGTGCAGCAGGGCGCCCTGACGCAGAGTATTCAGCTGGTCTTCCCCCATACCCAACGCTTGCCCCATACGCAGAGTGAGTTCGGTGACGCGCCGACAGTGTCCTTCGGTCTCGTGATCGCGCATTTCCAGCGCGCGGCTCCAGCCTTCGATCGTGGCGTTGTAGGCCACCAAAAGCTCGGCCGTGCGAAGGCTGACGCGTTCTTCCAATTCATTGTTCGTTTGGCGCAGCTCTTCATGCGCCTTGCGGAGCGCCTCAGCGGAGGCGAGACGCTCCGCCCCGGCGATCAGAGCATTGCGCTGATAGGTGTAGACACAAATCGTGACCGCCAGCGACATCAGCAGGGCTACTCCAAGTCCTGCCCACACCGCGTGGCGCAGATGCGACAGGTTATCCGTATACTGGGTCGCGTTCATGTCGACACCGACAATTCCGACACAGTGTCCATGAGAATCGCGGATCGGCGCATATCCGCTCATAAACGAGCCCCAGCGATCGGGATAGACTTTGGCGTCGGCCCCAACGATCCCCGTCCGAAGAGCGCGGAGCATCGGCGGCGGCGCCTCGGGGTACTCCTCCATAATATGCGATTTGTCATCGACGCCATCTCCATCGGCGTCCCCCGCAGGCGTGGGATCCAGAACGAAGAAGACTTTATTGTTGCGCAGGACGCACGTATAGATGAATTTCATATCGCCGCTGGCGATCAGCATCGCTTGCAGCGGAGCGATTGCGCGCCGGTACTCGGGCGTCGATTCCTGAGCAGGCAAGATGAAATCTTTGTGGCGATCCGCATCCACCACGGTCGCCGCCATCGCCGCCGTGTGGCGAAGCTCGGCGCGCATGCCATCGTAAGCGGCGGACAGTGAGCTGTAGTAAAGCGCGAGACTGCTAACGCAGCTGGCCACCAGCAGGACAAAGCCGGCAAGAAGCGCCGCCTTGTACGGAGCCACCGACGTGACGCGTTGTTTGAAGCGACGCCGCCGCAATTTGTAAGTAGTGCTTAAGAAATTGTCCATAAAAGTGCGTACGAAAAATCCGGCCTACGCCTCTTTGAGAGAAGCGGACATTCGATCCATCTCTTCCGGCGCGGAGCCGGTTTTCGGTCTTGCTAAAACCACGCGGTTTCTGCCCGCGCGCTTCGCCTCGTAAAGGGCCTGATCCGCGCTGCTGACAAGCGCTTCCGGCGTCTCCCGGTCCACGGCAAAAGCGCTGACGCCGATGCTTACGGTGATCGGCCGGTGCCCGAATGCATAACATTCGATTGAGACACGAATGCGTTCGGCCATAGTCCGCGCGCCCTCCAGATCGTTGAGCGGCAGCAGCATCGCGAACTCCTCGCCGCCATAACGCGCAACCACATCCGTATCGCGCGCGCTCTCCTCCAGCAGCTGAGCCACTTCTTTGAGAACCGTATCCCCCGCCGGATGCCCATAGGTATCGTTGTAGCTCTTAAAATGGTCGACATCCATCAGCAGAAGCGCGAAGGGAATCCGATAGCGCGCGGCGCCCGCGCAGGCTTCGGTCATTCGCTCGTAAAAGACCCGATGGTTTACCAATCCCGTCATGCCGTCCGTCATCGCCAGACTTTCCAGTCGCGCGTTGGCGGCGGCCAGTGATGTGTTTCGCGTCTCAATTGCATCCTGCGCCGACTGAAGCTCCCGGTAAGCGCCGTGCAGCTTTCGGTTCAGCTGGGCGTTGTCCAGGATAGCGATGATCTGGCGGAATAGCATCAGCACCACCAGGAGCGCCGCCCCCGAGTACACTCCATATTCCAGCATGGAGGGTTCCCGGCCACGAATGCAGTAAACCACGAGACCGGCGATGGCCGGGAGCAGCGCATACGGCAGCAGCGCCAACCAAATCGCTCCGTCGGTCGGCTGCAGTTTCGGAGCTTCGTCCTCACCATGCGAAGACAGACCGTCGTGGCTCAGCGAAGAGCTTCGAAGCAGCGTGGCGGCAAGTCCGATCAGCAGATACGCCAGAGGCCAAAAAATATCCACCACCTTGCCGGTCACGTATGTCTCGTGCAGAGTTTGATACGCGAAGACGACATCGGCGATCACGATGCTGAGCATTCCCAAAACCATCAGCGCGCCCGCGCTGCGCGGAATCGTCCGGCTCTCCTGAACGCAGAGGATCAGCACGCAAAACAGCAGGATCAAGTCGCCGATGGGATATCCGGCGCTTAAAATCGTTCCAAGCGTCGATTCTTGAGACATCAGCACCGTCGGCCCCAGCACAAAGTACCAGCTGCAAGTGAAAGCGCATGTCATGATCAGCATGCTGTCCAGCAGAACACGCAGGCGCAGAGTCGCCGAGAGGGGTCGCGACGGCATCAGCAAAATCCCCGCCAGCAGCAGCGGGTACTCTGTCAGATAAGCGATATCCGCCACCGAGGGAAAAGGCGGTTCTTTCAAAACCTGTTCGTAGTAGGCCCAGATCCCCTCACCAATACCATCGCCCAGCGCCCCCAGCGCAATCATCGTGCAGGCGATGCGGATGGCTCGGGAGCGTTTCGATTCCTGTCCTCCGCCTTCGCGACGCCCCGCCAGAAGATCCCGCGCGATCCAGACCAGCGCCGCAAGCGGCGCGACTACCGACGCTCCGTTGTCGAACGCAACACGCAGGGTCTGAGAAATCCCAGGCGTCACAAGCGCCAGCAATAGCAGGCCGATAAAAACGGCTGAAAAGATCAACCGTCGGCGAAATATCGTATGGATCGAATCCGTGTTGGCGTAGCGTGGCGTAATCATGACAAAAGGAACAGCCTCACCCTTATATTATCGGAAAAGGAACGAATTCCTTTACCATGGGTATGCAAGGGTGTGGTGTCGGGCGATGAGGAGCCAGATCTGCCAGGCGAAAACGGCGCCCCAGAAGATCGTAACCCACGGGGGCTTGGCCCAGCAGCGCCATTCCTGGACGCCGCGAGCGGAGGCGAGAAGATAAAAGAGGGTGGCGAGGCCGCTGAGAACGAGGAGGGAGAAGTTCTGAAAGATCAGCACCAAAAACGCGGCCTTGCAGAAGGTGAAGGCCCATCCTTCAAAGGCGCGCCCCTGACGCTGGCGGTCCCATTCGCTCATTGGGAAGCGCCTTTCGCCAGCATCGGCAGGGCGATTCCCGCCGAGCTGGGGCGACGCGCGCGATGCAGAATATTGTATTCGCAGAACGAAATCGCTTCTCCCGTCTCCGTGAGGATCTTGGTGCAGCACTGATCGATGCGCCGCCGGTCGTACGTATGGGCGTCCATGAACGGCTTGACCACGATCCGAAAGACACGCCGGCCCATCAGCTCGGGCTTGCCGATCAAGGGCAGGACGTCGCGTAGCCCGCCCCGAAGGAACAGGATCGCCAAGTCTCGCAGCGCGCGGCCTCCGCGCAAATGGACGGTATCCGACCAAACACGCCGCGCAGCGCCGCCAATGATCCCGGCAAAGCTGATCCGATCGGCAAATAGGTCCAGATATTGTGCGACGTCTAAATGGCGCGGCAGCGGCGTGATCGTTTCGCGCCGATCGTCGAGAAAGCCATAGGTCAGCGCGCTGCAGTCGGGATGGCTGCACGGCAGGCCGACGAAATCCGAGCGCCGCAGCGCGCCATCCGTCTGCGCCTCCAGCAGAGCGAGGACATCGGTGAGCGTCAGGCGCTCGGGCGCGGCGTAGTCGTCGTGCTCGTAACGGCCGCTGCTCATGACCGGCTGAAAGTTCAGGCCGTTGACATGATCGTTGGCGAGCGCAAAACGATACAAGTCACCGATCTCATCATCGTTGACCCCGCGCTCTACCGTAGGCACGAGGGTGACGAAAAGGCCCGCCTCCCCTGCTTTTTTGAGCGCCAGCGCTTTTTCCGCGCGCAAGTCTCGTCCATAAAGGCGCTCGTGGACCTCCGGGCGAAAACTGCTGAACGAAAAGAACAGCTCGACCTTGTCGCGATGGCGACCCAGCGTCGCGCAAAGCTCATCGCTCTGTGCGATCCTCAGACCGTTCGTGTTGACAAGAACGCGCCCGATGGGATATTCGAGCGCCAGATCCAGAATTTCGGCGAACTGGGGATGTATGGTCGGTTCGCCGCCGCTGAGCATAAGCAGGTCCAAGCTCGACTGCCGCCGGAAGAACTCGTCCAGCCGCCGCCGCGCTTCGTCCACGGTCATGAAGTCGTGCCCATGCGCGTCGGCATAGCACGTGGGGCAGCGCAGGTTGCAGGCGAGGGTGATTTCCAGCAGCAGCACGCAGACCGGAGGGCCTGAGCTTGGGTCGCAGACGGTATCTCCGCCGCAGCAGCCGCCCCCCACGCGCGGCGGCGTGTACTGGCGCAGGCGTCGATACTCCCCGGCGTCCGACGCCAGAAGCGTCCGACTTGCGCCGTGGCGTGGGCACAGGCTTTCCATCCAGATGCGCCCGTCATCCTCGGTGAGTACGGCGGGAACATCGCGCAGGCACTGCGGGCACAGGCTTTGGGTTTCTTCGTTCCAGGGTGTTGTCGGCGGCATGGCGTAATTCTCCTCAGATCGGCGAAAATCAGGTTATCGATTGAATACCATGAGGCTTCCAAAGCACCAGACGAACACGCCGAGCACCAGCACGCCGAAGGTAACGAGTCCGTATCCGACACCGCGCGCAAAGTAGCGATAGGTCGGGCGCAGTGAAAAATACAGGACCGGCATGGCGATCATGCCGATTCCATAGATAAAAATCGACACAAACGAGAGGATGAACCCGAGCACCATGTCCCCCCCGGCGTTCCCCGTCACAAACTTCGATATCGGCGACGCGGGCTGAGCGTAGCCAGCCGGCGGGGGCGGCCACTGCGCGGACTGGACGGGCGTCACATTCGTACCGCAGTTGGGACAGAGGGGCTGAAAACGCGGTAACTGAAAGCCGCAGTTGGAGCAGAATCCAGACATTTGCGTTGGCTGCGACATCGCGGCCTGCGCGGGAGGAGGCGGGGCAATCGGCGTGATGGACAGTTCACGTCCGCATCGGGGGCAATGGCTTTCCATGCCCTGAAGCGCTAACCCGCATTGGGGACAAACGCCGGGGCTGGACATAGAATTTTCGATCGACATAATTTACGCTCCCCCCACGGCTTGCGCAAGCCGCGCGGGATACAAAAGCCGCTGGAGCTTGACGGAAAAGAAGAACAGTCCCGCCAGACACGCCCATTGCGCCGCCGTCAATCCCAGCGCGACAGCGTTTCCCTCGCGGAAGAACTCGATCGTAAAACGAGCGATGCAGTAAAGCACGCCCTGAAGAAAGAACAGTGTGTTTTCCGGCGGACGCTTCCGGTCGCACCAGAGCAAGACGACTAGGATGAGCGCGTTCGCGGCGCTGAGATACAACTGCGAGGGATGACGCCAGGCGCCGTGCTGCCAGATCGCCCAAGGCTCGTGGGTCGGCTTGCCGTAGCAGCAGCCGGCGAAGTAGCAGCCCCAGCGGCCGACCGCCTCTCCCGCGCTGAGGGCGACGGCGAAAAGATCGCCCGTGGGGCGCCGAATGCCGAGAAATCGCTTATACAAAATCGCCGCGATGTATCCTCCGGCAAGCGCACCCAGGACGGATTTGCCGTCAGAGCCTGCCGCGATCCACTGCGCGGCATGGCCGCCGATCAAGCCGCCAATCAGCGCTGCCGCAACGATTGCCGCCATGCCGCTGGTCGCCATCTTGCGACGCCGCGCCATCACGATCCAGGCGACGAGACCGATCGCGTATCCCAGGGCGTAACAGCCGGCGGCGGGTGTCCACGAGAACCAGTTATGCCATACAAAATTCATCCCGGTCCCATTATACTTCGCCGTGCGCCGAGCGTTATAGGTCCAAGGGCCTATTTCTGTCGCACGAATGAAACTTCCCAAAGGTTGCAAAACTCAATCAACACGAAAAAAGAGTCGTCACGGAGCGTCAATATGGAGTATTATTGAAGGCAGACCGAGAACAGAAGGTCCTAACCTTTACCCAGACTTGGATTTCCGGAAGCCGTTCCACCGCCGTCGGCGTCCCCAGAGCGCTCTCACTTCGAAAGGAAAACACCTTGCAATCATTTCGCGCACCATTTGCCCTGTGCATACTCGCATTGGCGACGCTGCCATTTCTCGCCGGATGCGGCGGGGGCGGAGGTGGAGGAGGTCCGACCGACCCGATCTCGACGTCGGCATCCATTACCCGGACGGCTCCTAACGGATTGACGGCCACGCTGAAGGAAAGCGCGAACTCCGTGAGCGCTGGCTCCAGCATCACGTACACCTATACGCTGACCAACAACACCGCCAATCCCATCACGATCTCCGCCTCCTCGGCATCGCCGACAAGGCCGACCGTCACACTTGGGATAAACGGCCCCACTGGAGCTCTTTTCTACGCCTCACTGCCGCCGCCGCCGCCGCTGGTCACGGCGACTCTGGCTCCGGGCCAATCGCTGACATCCACCGAAGTCGTCCCGCTCGGCGGGGCGGGCGTCTACAGCGCCACCGCGAAATTCGGCGATTTGACGCCTGTCTTCAGCGTCGGGACGCTTGCCGTCACCGTCCGCTAACGCCTCACTCCTCCTGGCCGGGCGGCGTCGCCGCCGCCCGCCAGAGGTTCTCCCGCACCCACGCCTTACCGCCCTCGTAATACGCCGCCCAGCAGTAAGCAATCAAGCTCACCACGCCAATCGCCGCCGTGACCGTGCTCCCCGCCCACCAATACGCACGCCCATAAATCACGTTAAAATCGCCTTGGAACGATCCCGTCAGGCAGAGCAGCGGATACCAGAACAGCACGACATACCATTGCTCCATGGCGGCGGAGGCCAGGATAATGCGCCAGATCAGCGTCACACGCCCATACCGCGCCGCAAGCGCCAGCGCGATCCCCATCGTATAACTAACGACGTTGCCCGCAAGCGCCACCCACCAATCCTGCCGATTGGTCAGCGTGTTAGGATATGTAATCTCTCCCCAGTAACCAAAGTAGTGGAGCCGAATTCCCTGTGCGCCGAAGAGCGCCGCGACCAGCGCGTGTCCGCCCTCGTGCAGCAAAACCACCGGCGGCCACAAAAAGTAAAAAGCGATACCATTCGCCAGCCGCATATCCTCCGGCGTCACCGTGTCGTCGAACAGGCTCTTGCGCCCCTTCCAGACGGCAAAAGCCATGCGAATGGCGAGCACTCCGTAAACGATGGAGATGATCGTAAGAATTGTTGGGGTTAAAACCATGGAAGAAAATAGCTCCTGCCGTTAGCTTACCTGAATTTGGGGGGCGAGCGCACGGCGCACTATCCCAGCCAGGCGACCAGAAGCGAAATGGTAAGTACGGAGATGAGGGTGGAGAAGAGGATTGCGCGGGAGGTAACGGCGGCCTCACGGCCGTAGTGCTTCGCCAGCATAAACGGCCCGGTCCCAAGGGGCAATGCGCTGAGCAGCAGCGCGGCGTGCGACCAGAGCGGCGGCATTGGAAACACCCAGAAGCAAAGCGCGCCCGTCACAAGCGGCTGAAAGAACAGCTTCAAAACGACCAACCGCCACACCGTGGACATCTCACACGCTGCGACCGGCTGGGCGAGAAACAGTCCGATCGTGACCAGCGCACAGGGACTGGCCGCCGCCCCCAGCAGCGTGGTAAAACGTAAAATCGGCGTCGGGATCACGATGTGAAGCGCCGCGCACAGCAGCCCTAGCATCGGCGCCGCCAGCAAAGGATTGGTCGCGAGCGACTTCCCAACCTTCCCCAGCGTCCGCCCCAGGCTCTTCTCCTGCTGCAAGTCCATCTCGATCAGCACAATGGCTGCGGCAAAGAGCACACACGCCGTCAGCACCGCCGCAATCGCCGCCACGGGCAGCCCCCGCTCCCCGAACACCGCGAGACACAACGGGATCCCCATAAACCCCGTATTCGGATAAGCCGCCCCCAGCCCCTCGATACTCTTATCCGCCAACCGATGCGCCTTGCGGCGATCCAGCGCAAACGCCAAAACAAACGTCGCCGCCATTCCCCCGACAAACGACGCCAGAAACCCCGGATGATTGATTTCACCCCATGTGATCCCCGCCATCGACTGAAACAGCACCACCGGCAGCGCCAGCCGCACGACAAATGTGTTCAAGTGATCGACGGCGGGGCCGAGAACGCCCCGCTTGGCGCTTAAGTAGCCAACGAGGATCAGGGCGAAGATCGGAAGGACGGAGTTGAAGATGGCTTGCATACCCGTGATTGTGCATGAAGTCGACGCCCGAATGCAAGGTTTCAGGGCGAGCATTGTATGCCGTTACAGAGTTAATGATTATGATATTTTCTTATAATCTCATATGATTCTAAGATCGTTTTGTGAACCCACTCGCGCTCTTTAGGAATCAATTGCTCTATCTGTTTTAATATTTCCATACATTTAGGGTCAGCAGTATTTTTGATAGCCGAGACAAGATCGGCTTGTTCATATTCGTCCAGTTCCTGGATTCTATTTATTACTTCATCAAGACAAGAAAGATAGTTATAACCTTCAGTGAACATGAACGCCACAATGATCGCATCTCGAATTAAGCGATCATTAACAAGCGGGCAAATAATCGGGATTACCTCATTCGGAATGAGCGAAGCGATCATTCCTATACGTCCTGCAACGGCTACACGAAAATCCTTGGCGTCTATTTCAATTTCACCTGGTCTTGGAGGATTGTATAGCAGATCGAGTAGGATTGGAATATAACTAATATCCGCCCTCGCTGCCCATTCCTCCCATACTCTATCTATTCGATTTACTTCATCTTTAATATTAAGATATGCAAATTCTATTGGCCCCCAATCCGAGGCGTCAAGATATAGAATATCTAAAATAATTTGCCGACGATTCATTGTAGTTCACACCTGACTGCGCCCACTGCTATAGACTTGGGATACTAAAAGATAATCTTAGATTGTGTATCAAAGCGGCGCTCAGACGCAAGGTTCCGAAGAGAGCATCGCAGTACTTGTTACCGCTCCGCCTCCCTCTCGGCCTTGATGAGTTTTGGCGTTTCGCGCAGGGCGAGCAGGTCGGCAAGGTTGGCGCAGAGGATCTGTTCTTTGCCGTCAAGATGCGTGGCCACGACAGCCTGAATCGAGATGCCGATCCGTACACGACCGTCGTGGAGGCGGAGAGGCTCACTGGGCTTGCCGTTGACCTCAACTGGGATCATTTCGTAATAGAAATCTTCGAGGAGCTTGATCTGCTCCGGGGAGAAATCGGAGACCGGCAGGCCGCCTTCCTGACCAGCAGTGTCGTTGAAGTATTTCTTTTTCTGCTCGGCGGTTAAGCTATCGAAAAAGGCGGCGCCTTTTTGCGCGTCATGATGACTGTCGGGAATGAAGTCGACTTGGACACCGACATCACTGAGCCCAATTTTGCTGGACTTGGTGATACCGGCGCAGATACGGACCCATAAGGTCGCGTCGGCGAGCGGATCGGGCTTCGCCAGCCATTGATCGACGACTTTGTATGGCGTTAGTACAGCTTCGTGATTTCGAAATTGGCGCAGCACCCTGGCGCGAATTTCGGGAGACCACTCGGAGGCGGGAGAAGGGCTCAGAGTGTAAACAAGGCTGTCGCGCAGGGGCGCCGGCCATTCAGTGAACGCTTTGTCGCCAATTTGCGCTTTGAGAGCCTCCATTGTGAACGCCGTGATACGCGCGTCCGCCTCGGCGGTCTGCGGCGAGAGGGCGAGCGCGGCGGGCGAACAGCAGAAAGTGGACGCGACGACTCCCAGAACAGCGATAGCGTTCATGAGCTTCATGATTTATTCTCCAAATGGGCGCCGGCGATGACGGCTACAGATATTTCGCCGCCGCTTTGGGATTAAGCGTCTTTAAAATGTGTAATGTCCCATGCCATCCACCATCGTATGCGGGTTTGCCTGCCGTAAGATCGAGAAACTTTGTTGCGACATATGTGAACCGTTGAAATGCAGGCTTGTCGCTGCTGGAAAGATACACTGCTTCGTACGTTTCTGCTAAAATTACGTAGCTCAAGGGACGATTCGGCTGCAGAACAAAAGCGCGTTCAGCATATTGTGCGGCCAATTTAGAATCATTTAAATCCTCTAACGCCATCAAGGCGTCTGCAAGCCCGAACGCGACGTCCCAGTCCTTCGGATTCTGTGCGAATAGCCGTTTTCCAAGAGCCACCAATTTACTTGAAGATTGAGGATACACACCGCCACTGCCTATGGTAGTCAGTAAGAAACGCAGGCGGCTGTACTCGTAATTGTTGCGCAGATCCAGTCGCTCAACCGCGCGAATCGCTTCGGGAGCAGGCAAGCCGACGACAAGTTTGTTGGACCAGCCCAGGTAAGCCGCGCAGCCCCATCGATACTGCGCCGTTGAGTTTAGCGGGAGCAGTTTCGCCCATCGCCGATACTCCGCGATAATCCGACCGGCGTTTTGCGGGTTCGCCAGCAGCCGCGCGTTCACCTGGGCCGCCTCGCGATGCAAGTCCGTGGAGTTGGTTGTCCATTCTTCGTCCGTCCATCTCAGATCGTCGGAAACGGTATAGGGAGTGGTGTCCGGACCGACGACGTACGCCGTGATGGACCCCAGCACGGTCATCGTCGCCGCACAGATTGCAAAAATTTTGACACCGCGATTCAATTTCATAAAAACCTTTGTGGAACGAAGCGATAACAGATTATACATCCAGGTTTTGTAAATAGCGAGTGCCCTGCACTCCGTCTCTACATCTTAAACGACGGCATTTTGGCGGTGTCCGCAATCCAATGCACGCGGCCGTCCGCAAAGCCGTAGTCGGTTCCGTGCAGATGGCGGCCGGGCTTGGGTCGCGATGCGCCAAGGTCCGAGGCATTACGTTTGTTTGCCCGGCTTTCGAAGATTGCGACCGTTTTGCTGGGGTTGCTCAATTCCGCCAGGTACCGGTGGGACAAGCTGGGGTTAAATGCGTAGGAGTACTTCTCGCTTGCAGGGGCGGAGGGATCGTGATAAACATTTTCCGATTTGAGATAGGGTTTGATCTGATCCATCCAGTGCTTGGCGTTGGGATAGCGCTCATCGTTATCCTGAACGTATTGCAGGATCGCCAGGCCAATACTTCTCAGATTGCTCTGGGAAGCAAACCGGTCCCCAGCTTCCTCCATTGGGCGCGCCACCATGGGATCAGCGAGTTTCAGTGACGCCAGGGGAGCTAATCGCAATGCTCCATTTTTAGGATCGCGGGCCGTAACCACAATCATTGTGCGCTGTTCGAGCATTTCTGGCGATTGATAATGCACTCGTACGAGATTTGCCTTGCCAAGCTCCGTTCCGTAAACTTCAAACTGCATCTGAGCAACGTTTTTGGTATCGTAGAAGAAAGCAAAGAGCGCCGCGTAGGCAGACTGGCGCAGCGTCGCGGACTGCTGATACACTTCGTTCTGAGCCATGCCGTCGAAAAAAGTGGCGCTCTGATCGCGAGTGAGGCCTGAGAAGCTCAAATAATCTCCTGGTAGGAACAGTGAAAAGGCGGATTTGAAGTCGCCGCCTGCTTTCGTCTGGGCAAACTTCTGAACGACGGAAAATGCAGGCGACGCGCTCACATCGACGGCGGGAGCGCCTGGACCAATGACATCCGAATGGACTGAGATGGGATACCCCAGCAAGATGATGGCGGCAATCGTTCCGAAGCTTCGTATTTTCATGGCTGCTTTCTAAAGTGCCGGCGCGCCGGGAAGGCCGGGATCGCTGTGGAAAGAGATCGGCGACAGGTCGGCTTCTTCTTTGAGATGCACGCCGGAAATATGCCGGCGTCGAGCCTCACGCATTAAGTATAACAGGCGGGCGGCGGCAATGGGATATGGCAGGCCCTCGGGGCGTATGTTGGAGAGACAGTTACGCTGCGAATCGGCCACGGCGCCGCGCGGCCGCCAGACGAGGTAGACGCCAAGAGAATCGGGCGTGGTCAGGCCGGGACGCTCGCCGATCAGGACGACGGCCATGTCGGCGCCGAGCGCTTCGGCGACGGCGTCCCCTACCGCAACGCGTCCTTGCTCAATGAGTACGGCGGGGCCGATCTTCCATTGAGAGTTGCGCAGCGCGGGCAGGACGGCGGACAGCAGGGGCGCGGCGTGACGGTTCGCCGCCGTGGCGCTGAGACCATCGGCGATGACGAACACAACGTCCCAGCCGCCGGGCGTTCGGGCGAGCTGATCGAGCGACGCCGGGTTCAGACGGCGGCCGAGATCGGGACGCTGAATGTATTCGGCGCGGTCGGCGGCTTCGCTGTGAAGCGCCAGGGGCTCCATTCCGAGATCTCCAAGGCTGGTTCTTAATCCATCGAGATCCAGTAGGGACCCGACGGCGTCGCGCGCCTGGGCGTGATCCCACTGGAACGCCAGATGCGCGTCCGTCGGCTGGGAAACACCCGTGGGAGCGACACCGATGCGGGCGGGGGTGAACTCCCCCAGCCTCGTCCAAATCGAGGATGCCTCCAGCGCCTTGGACGCCGGCGCGATCTCGCCGAGCGCCTCCAGCATGGGGCTGCTCGGACGCGAGGCCGTCAGGGATTGGAGGCTGCCGTCGGCGCCGAAGACGCCCATGCGCTCCAGCCATGCTTCGAACTCCGGCGCGGGGCGTTTGCCAAGAAGGCGGCGCACATAAAGGGCGTCGTGGTATGAGGTGCTCTGGTAGTTAAGCATGATATCGTCGGCGCCGGGCACGCCCATGATGAACGTACAGCCGGCGGCGGCGATCAGTGTGAGCAGAACGTCCATATCGTCCTGATCGGCTTCGGCGTGGTTGGTGTAGCAAACGTCGCAGCCCATCGGCAGGCCGAGCAGCTTGCCGCAGCAGTGATCCTCCAACCCAGCCCGAATAATCTGCTTGCCGTTAAAAAGATATTCAGGGCCGATGAACCCGACCACCGTGTTGACCAGCAGCGGCGAAAAGGCGCGGGCGACGGCGTAGGCGCGGCACTCCAATGTCTGCTGATCCACCCCGTGATGCGCCCCGGCGGACAGGGCGCTCCCCTGCCCCGTCTCGAAGTACATCACGTTGTCGCCGACTGTCCCCGGTCCCAGCGACAGCGCCATCTCGCGCGCCTCGCGGAGCATCGCAAGGTTGACGCCGAAGCCGCTGTTCGCCGCCTCGGTTCCAGCCACCGATTGGAAGACCAGATCGACCGGCGCGCCGCGCTCCATCGCCAGCATCGCATTGGTGACATGGGTCAGCACGCACGACTGCACCGGCATCTCGAAGCGCAGCCGCATGGCGTCGAGCATCTCCATGATCCGGATGCAGGCGTCTACATTGTCCGTCGCCGGGTTGACGCCGATCACGGCGTCGCCACCGCCGAGCAGCAGGCCGTCCAGAAGACTGGCGGCGACGCCGCGCGGATCGTCGGTGGGATGGTTGGGCTGCACGCGTGTGGAAAGCCGCCCTTCCAGCCCGATCGTATTGCGAAACCTCGTGACGACGCGGCATTTGGCGCCGACCGTGATCAGATCCTGCACGCGCATGATCTTGGTGACGCCCGCCGCCATCTCCGGGGTGATTCCCGGCGCCAATCGGGCGAGCGAGTCGGCGTGGGCGGCGTCCGAAAGCAGCCAGTCCCGAAACCCTCCGACCGTGAGATGGGCGATCGATGCGAACGCCGCCGTGTCGTGCGTGTCCACGATCAGCCGCGTTACTTCATCGCTCTCATAAGGAATCACGGCGCTGGACAAAAAGTCCGTCAGACGCGTGTCCGCCAGCGCCATCTGCGCCGCCACCCGCTCCTGCGCGCTGCCGGCGGCGATTCCCGCCAGCGCATCGCCCGACCGCGCCGGCGTCGCTTTTGCGAGCAGCGTCTTCAGATCCGCGAACACGTACGTCTTCCCGCCAACCGTATGCCGATAGGTCATGACGTCCTCCCGGTCCACCACAAACTACGCATGGCGAGATTACAGGCTCAGTACGCGCGCGAGCAGCGCCTTGTCCATTTTACAGACAACAGTATACGCGGGATCGAAGACATTGGCGATCTCATACTCCACGCACTGCCCCATCAGCGTATGCGCTTCGGTGACGCTCAGGGCGTAATCTTCCTGAAGCCAGCGCGCCATCTCACTGGTAGCGTGCTGCAAGGCCTGATCCAATGGACGCGCGTTGCCCGCCGCTAGGATATGCGTCGCCGTTTCGGCCCGGGGCCACTGGATCGTCTTGCCTTTGACTACGGACAGCGTGAACTCGACATCGAACGAAATCTCGATGCCGGTCCCGCAGATCTCTCCGCACCCTTGGACCGCATGGCCGTCGCCGAGAAAGAACAGCGCCCCCGGAACAGCAACAGGAAAGAACACGGTGACGCCTTCCACGAACCCTTTATAGTCCATATTGCCGCCATTCGTGGATGATGTCGCCGTAGAGATCGCCTGTCCGCCGCCCGGCGCAACGCCGAAGCACCCGACCATCGGCCGGATCGGAATTGGCAGCCGCCCCAGCTTGTTCTTGGGCGAGGTCAGCACGGCGGTTCCGGCTTCCGAATCGACATCCCACTCGCCCCTGCTTTCGGCAAAGCTGGCCATCGGCGTAAGCAAGAGAACATCGGCGGGGTCCATCACATTTGGCGCCAGCTGCGTTCCCGTCCAGCCATAGCGCCGGTTTGGGCGCAATCGATCCAGCCGCACCGCCAGCACATCGCCCGGCTCCGCGCCTTCCACGTAAAACGGCCCGGTCATCGGATTGCCGCCCGTCGCCAGACGATTACGGTTTTCATCAAAACCGGCGGCGTCCAGCGTCTTTGTGACAATCGTATCGCCATCAGCAACAGTCAATACCGGAGGGCGCTCCCCGAGTGTGCTGAAGTATTGGGTCGGCGTGAATGTGTGCTTAATCATATCCGTCCCTGCCCTTTCGGTGAGCCGATCAGCGGCGCTTAATTACTCCGTGCGGAGTTTTATCGAGCCGGTGGTAGAGATTTGCCAGAATCTCACGAGAAAAAGAATCTTCCGGATCGAGCAGGATCGCCAGATTCAGTTCATGAATGGCCTTTTTGGGATCATAACTGTCGACGGAAGGATTTGCATAGACATTCCCCAAAAGTTCGTGAACGTGAGGATCACTGGGCGCCTGCCCAGCGGCTTTCTGAAGAAGCGCGATCCCCTCAGGCATCTTGTAGCCGAATTGCCATAAGAAAAATCCGTATTCCATATTCGCGACGGACGACTGTGGATTGATCTGCACGGCTTTCTCTAGACACGCGCCTGCGGTTTGAAAGAGATCGGTCCGATAGATCCATTCGTAACGAGCGCTCAATTTCGGGCGCATGCCGTCAACGCCCAAATATTCCGCCGCAACCCCTCGCAGAAGGTTGGCGTCGAAGCCGTTCTGATCACGCCGCCACTTCTCCGTATACTCATCATAGGCGACGTCAATCACATGGGAGTGTCTTGCCCGCTTCAGCAGCTCACGCTGATAAGGCGACTGAATCGGTGTTTCTCGAATTGCTTGCCGCATCGCATTCTGGGTGACTGACTCGCGCGGGCGCTTCCACACCGCCAAGGCAATCGCCACGAAGGCGAAGCCTATGAACGATATTATTGCGTAACGTCGAAATTTCATGAATCGAATATCCTATTTCCGCTATTTCTCCGCGACAACATCCTGCGAAGTGGCGTCGGCTGAGATGCTGGAACCCGTGGAGGAGGCGCTGGTCACATGGACAGTGGCGGTAATGCTGGTCGCGGGAACAGGGAATCGCATCACGATTGCGCCTGGATTCGCGAAGTGCGCCTTGAGATAAGCCTGTGTGTAATATAGCCGATCATTACGCCCCACCGTGACCCAGCGAAACATGCCGCCTGCTGAATTTGGCGCATTGCCGGCATCATTGTTGAGGATCGACGTGCGGACCGGGCAAGTGGGATCCGTCGTCGTCCATGCCTCAGGAACAGGCGACGGCCCCAACGGCTGAGAGCCCGGAGACGAGCCGCCAGCCGGAAACTCTGTCCGATAGTTAACGGAGCCGTCGGCGGACGTAATCGTCGCCACTCCCGTGGCGTGGGTGACTTCTAGCCGATAATCTCCGCCGTGAGAGTGATTCAGAGAAAGAAGCGTTGGCCAGGCGCCGGGAGAACTCGGCTTCCAAGTGGCCGTCCAATAGCCCTCGCGGGACGCCTCCGCCTGAACCGTGGATCCTCCTGGGACCGACCCTTGAATATCCGCCGATGCATCCATAACGCCTTTAGCGCTGGTGGCCCTCGCGGACAGGGCAAGAGTCGATTGCGGCGCCCGGGCCGAGCTTGCCTTTCGCTTGTAAATGATCGCCCAGTAGCCAGGCTGAACTTGCGGAGTGACGAACGCCATGGGAGCGGAATAGCGGGATTCTTGATCGCCCATGGACGCCGTCACGACATATCGATAATGCGTTCCATTGTCAATCGCCGTGTCGGCAAACCCTGTGTCCGCGTTTCTGATCCAGCCGACGGGCGTATACTTGCCGTCATCCACATGGTACACAGTGTAAGCCGTTGCACTGGCGACTGCGGGCCACGTGAGGACCACAACATGGTCTCCCGGCGTGGCGGTGACGCGCGCCGGACCGCCGACCGGAGCTACTGTCACCGTTACCAAACGGTTCGCGGACTGACCGGCGCCATCTGTCACCTTGACCTGGACACGATATTTCCCGGCCTTCGGAAAGACCGCAGAAATCGTGGAGGCGTTCCTGCCGTTTGGAAATTGAACAGGAGACGGGGCAGATCCAGCGGCCGACCATTGATAAGTCAAGACTCTGTCCGCGAAATCGCTTTCCGCTTGGGCGCTTAGCAAAACAAGAACGCCCTCAGTCACAGGCTGAGAGCCAAGCGAGACGGCGACTATTTTGGGAGGTTTGGGCGGAACAGACTCAATTTGCTTCCAATCAGGAGTGGATTCGCCCGGCGCCACCCATATTTTTCCAGTCCCTTTCATGCGAGCCCGTTCGGACGGCCAGTCCGGGTGTGCTCTTTCGTATGCGGTCACCTTTTCAATCCGCGCGATTGTCCCCTGGGCGCCCTCCTTCAGGTCTTTGCCCGCAATCTCCCTTTGCACAAAGATTTTGTTCCAGCGTATCGTCTCCGCGCCATCGTTCTGGTCAAATGTCCGCATCCAGCACTCGTAATAGACACTCGCGATAGTAGCGTACACCCGCGGATTGTTAGGATGCCTCTTCACCAGATCCGTCGCGTAGTGGAGCGCCTCCTTTTTGTTCTGGGGAGACTCCCAAGCATTCAAATCGTGAATAAGCTTTGTCTCCACCCAGCCATCCTGTGGATCTTTCGCGAGCAGCCGTTTTCCCAGAGCCAGATAGGCGCCGTTATCCACAATATCCGTAGGCGAACTCAAATACCTTAGGCGAATATAGTCATAAGACTGCGGGTCTTTGGCGTGCACGATAACCGAGTATGTGTCAACATTGCTCGTGTAAATTCCTGGCTGCTGGTAAGCTGCCGCGAGTTGAGTATAAAGCCAGCGATACATCGATACAGGGTTTTTCTCATCCCAATGATGCACTCTCTCATAGTCGTCAATATCCCGCGTCTGGATTTGTCCGCGAGCCGCCAAACCATCTATTTCGGCTCGTATCGCGGCGTAAGGCTTGTTATTGCCTGTCCATTCCTCGGTAAGCCAGACTTTGTCTCCCGCAGTCTGGCTTCTTCCCGGCGATGGCGTAGTGACACTCCGCCAGTAGAGAGCAGCAAACTTAGGTACACGCAGAGCGAGCGCGGCGCCGCAAAGCACTACGGCGCCGACGATAAGAAAAAGCCTGGTTTTAGTTCTGAACATGAAGTTTCCGGTTTCGGGCAGCAATCAAGAATGTGCTAATATTTTACCACATTTATATAGAAACAAGCAGCCACTCCCATAGGACGGACATCTCTATGGGAGTGGCTGCTTGTTTCTTTGCCGCTGTTTAGGCCAGCGTTTCGAAGTTTACGCAAGCGTTTCCTGAATGAACGCGATATCGTCGGCAGTGAGGGTGCGGCCGTCGGCGGCGAGGTTGCATTTGGCCTGACGCTCGTTGCGGAAGCCGGGGATGACGCAGGCGACGCGCGGCTGGGCGAGGATGTAGTTGAGCGCGATGGAGGCGAGATCCTCGGTGGTGGCGCCGAACCGAGCCTTGAGCGCTTCGAGCTTGGGCTTGAGGGCGGCGATGGCTTCCGCGCCGAAGGCGGAGCTGTCTTTGCGGTGGTCGCCAGGCTCGAACTGGGGCGGGGTCTCGGGGTTGTACTTGTCGAGCAGGCGCGCCTGGGCAAGCGGGCTGAAGGCGACGAAGGTCATGCCGTGCTCTTCGAGCAGCTTGCTGACGCGCGAGCCGGGGCGGACGAACTGATCGTCGAGCGCGTGCGCCCAGCTTTGCAGCACTTGCGGCTTGACAACGGGGACGACACGCTCGAAGTCATCGGCGGAATACGCCGACTGGCCCTTGACGCGGACTTTGCCTTCGGCGACCAGGGCGTCGAGCGTGGCGGCGGCTTCGGGCAGGTATTTGGCGTCCGGGCCAAAGTCGCCGTGGTGGAAGTAGTAAACGTCGATGTAGTCGCGCTTTAAGTTGATCAGCGACTGCTCGCACTGGTGGCGGATATGCGCCGGTTCGTAGGCGTGCTCGGCGGTTCCGGGGAAGTGGCCGATCTTGGTGGCAATCACATAATCGTTGGTTTGGACGCCGAGCTTGTCGAAGACGCGAGCGAGCATCCGCTCCGCCTTGCCGTTGCCGTAGACATCGGCGTTGTCAAAGTGGTTGACGCCGGCGTCGAGGGCCGCTTTGATCCCCGCGACGATGTCGTCCTCATCCACGTTCGCCCATCCGTTGGGGCTGCCGTTGACCCAATTCAGGCCGCCCATTGTCCAGCAGCCAAAAGATATCTCCGAGACATTGACGCCGCTTGCGCCCAGGGGCCGATAATTCATTCGTGATTTCCTTATCCAACCGAAAAGATGTACGGCGGCGTGACCGTCCGTCCTCGGGATTCTACCTGACGGAAGAGTTTTCATGCGTATTGCCGGCGCGAGCCGCAGCAAGTACTTTACATCTTTGAGATAAATGATATAATAGGTCAGGCTCCGGCGTCCGTGAATGAGTTCTCCATGACCCATCACGCCCCCGGCGAACATCCACGGAGCACGGAAAAGGTTTCCTTTTGAAATACGTAACCCTTCAGCGATACCGAATGGCGGGAATGGCCGCGCTCGGAATATCGATTGTCGTGATCGCCGGATGCGGCGGCGGAGATAGCGGCGGAGACAACAGCGGTTCATCGGACGGCGCAACAACGGGCTCCACGACAGGAACGATCAACGGCATCGTGATCACTCAGGTAGACCCGCCCAGTGTTCCTTTGAACGCTGGCCGCATCGTCACCATTTCCGGCACAGGCTTCGAATCCCGGGACGCCACGGGCGCGATCATGCCCGTCACAGTGCATCTCGGAACTCAGCTCGCCAATTCGACGGTGGTCTCCGATTCCCAAATCAATGTCGTCACTCCCGGCGGCGCTCACATCGGCACGGTGGACGTGCGCGTGCTGAACGCCAAAGGAATCAGCGCGATCACTCCCAACGACAAGCTGACATACACCCCGGCGGTCTCCACAACCGGGACGACGACAGGATCGACCGACGGAACGACCACCACCGGAGGAACAACGACCACGGACGGCGGCACGACCAGCGGCGGCACGACGACCGATGGCGGGACCACCAGCGGTGGGACGACGACCGACGGCGGAACCACCAGCGGAGGAACAACCACCGACGGAGGAACGACTAGCGGAGGAACAACCACCGACGGGCCGCCGGATCCACCGTAGGATAGTCCCATCGAATGACCGCCGTCGGCTCCGTTGACAAAACGGGGCCGGCGGCGCCATAATAGACACAATTCAATAGCGCAGCATGACGTTCTTATCAAGAGTGGTGGAGGGACCGGCCCGATGAAACCACAACAACCACCCCGCCCGGGGAAGGTGTTAATTCCGGCGCCGCATTTTCGATTCGAGAATGAGGGCGCGAGATAAGACAAGCGAACGAAAACTTCTCCCGCTTGCCTCACGAAAACTTGATAGCCCGGCCGCTGCTCTCAATCTGAACATCGCTTGAGAGGAAGCACACCCATGTCCGACATCAAACTCTTCACTTCGGAGTCCGTTTCCGAAGGCCATCCCGATAAGCTCGCCGACCAGATCAGCGACGCCATTCTCGACGAGCTGCTGCGCCAGGACCCCACCAGCCGCGTCGCCGTCGAGACCCTGCTGACGCGCGGCCTCGCCGTCATCGCCGGCGAAGTCACCACCAAGGGCTATGTCGAAATCAGCGACGTCGTGCGCAAAGCCATCAATGAAGCGGGCTACACCAAGACGGCGTACGGCTTCGACGGCGACACCACCGGCGTCCTCGTCGCGCTGCAAAAGCAATCCCCCGACATCGCCGCCGGCGTCGATGAAGGCGGAGTGGACGAAGCGCAGGGCGCGGGCGACCAGGGCATGATGTTCGGCTTCGCCGTCAACGAAACCCCGGAGCTGATGCCGCTGCCGATCACCATTGCGCACCGCCTCACCGGCCTCTACGCCCAGGTCCGCAAGGATTCCAGCCTCGGCCTGCGCCCCGACGCCAAGAGCCAGGTCACCATCGCCTACGACCGCGCCACCGACAAGCCGCTCTACATCGACACCATCGTCTTCAGCGCCCAGCACGATCCCGAGCTGACCCGCGCCGATGTCCAAAAGCTCGTCAACGAGCTTGTCATCCAGCCGGTGCTTGCCGACTTTGAGAAGTACGTCACCCAGGAAATCAAGTATCACGTGAACCCGACGGGCATCTTCGTGATCGGCGGCCCGCAGGCGGACACCGGCGTCACCGGCCGCAAGATCATCGTGGACACCTACGGCGGCTACGCGCGCCACGGCGGCGGCGCCTTCTCCGGCAAGGACCCGAGCAAGGTGGACCGCAGCGCCGCCTACGCCGCGCGCTTCATCGCCAAGAACATCGTCGCCGCCGGCCTCGCCGAGCGCGTCGAGATCCAGCTGGCCTACGCCATCGGCGTCGCCCAGCCCGTCAGCGTCCTCGTCGAAACCTTCGGCACCGGCTCCATCTCCGACACCGAGATCAGCAAGCGCGTCCAGAGCGCCTATGACCTGACCCCGCGCGGCATCATCAGCCTGCTGGACCTCGTCAACCCGATCTACACCCAAACCGCCAAAAACGGCCACTTCGGCAACCCCGCCTTCGGCTGGGAAAAGACCGACCAGGCCGCGAAGCTGGCGTAAATACAGACATCTCTATCTACGGCATCTAAAAAGACAGTAGAGTGTTCTTATATTATTGGAATCTCTACTGTCTTTTTCAGAATCTGAATGCTCTAGGTTCTTTACACATAAAGAACATTTGTTCGTGCTTAAGGTATAATAGTTAAGTTTAGCGCTCACATTCGTGATTAGACCATACTGACTAGGATTTCGATATGAGAATCAATCTTGACGGGCGTATTAGAAATATTGCCCTAGCACCATCAAATGCCCTAGCACCGCTTTACGAAGCAGTGGTAAATTCGATTCAGTCGGTTCAGCAGAGATGGGGAAAGTCTGACGAAGGTGAAGTGCTAGTAAAAATCATACGCGAAGCCACACCACAAATGTCTCTCGACACAGGACAAAGTGTTCTTGATCCTGTTAGTCAATTCATTATCGAAGATAATGGAGTTGGGTTTGATCAAGGAAATTATCGTTCGTTCGAAACATCGGACTCGGTTCATAAAAGAAATATAGGTGGCAAAGGAGTTGGTAGATTTCTCTGGTTGAAAGCATTTGATAAAGTTTCAATTAGAAGTACGTTTTCTGGCAAGCCAAATAACCAATTACGTGTCTTCGATTTTCAGATTCCTGACGGAATAAGTAACCATGAATGCGGGCCAGACACATCGACTTTAATCCGCACGAGTGTAACACTGATTGGTTTTAAGCCTCAATATCAAAACCAATGTCCAAAGACAGCAGAGACAATAGCAAGCCACATTGCTGCGCATTGCCTTGAGTATTTCTTACTAGATTCTTGTCCAAAAGTACGAGTTGTTGATGATAGCAACAATTTAAATATTAGTGTTAACGACCGTGTATCATCAGAAATTATACTTGATAGGCATGACGAGGCATTTCAGATCGGAAGCAACAGCTTTAAGATTATGCACCTGCGTCTTGCTCAACGGTCTCAGATTAAGCATAGTATTCATTATTGTGCACATATGAGAGCAGTAACAAGCGAGGATCTCTCAAAAAAAATTGTAGATTTATCTTCTCGAGTTCAAGATAATGAAGGACGTGAATTTGTTTATGCAGGGTATGTATCAGGATCTTTCTTAGATCAGCATGTAAATCCAGAACGCACTAGATTCAGCATGTCTTATGGTAGTGAGCCTGATATGTTTGGGGAGATTGACTGGACAGCTTTAACTTCAGCATCCACGGCATTGTCCGCTCTGTATTTAGCGCCCTTTACCGCCCCAGTAGCTGAAGCAAAAATTAATCATATACAACGGTATATCGCAGATGAAGCACCAATGTATCGTCACTTATTAAAATGGGGAACAGATGAGTTATTAAAAATACCGCCTGATTTACCTAATGATGACCTAGAGATCGAACTGTGCAAGATTGATCAAAAAGTTCGTGCTGACATCAAAATCAAGACAAAAAATATTTCATCTAAGCGTGTTGCTGTAGTTGACAGGCCCGCGATTAAAGCAGAGATCGATGAATTGATGGAAGCAGTAACAGACATTGGTCAATCGGGATTATCTCGCTATGTTGCATACCGCAAAGTAATTATTGACCTCTTAGAAAAGGGTCTTCAAATCAATGCAAATGGAAAATATGAGGATGAAGATTTAATACATAGCATCATCCATCCCATGCGAATGACATCTGACGAAATAGAATCTACAGATTATCAAAACTTATGGATTATCGATGAGCGACTGTCATATCATTCGTTTTTGGCGTCAGATATGCGTTTCAAGCAAATTGGAGAATTAAATTCAGAGAGCTTGAACAGACCTGATTTACTTATATTAAACAACCCACTTGCCTTTGCTGAAGGAAGTGGGCCTTTATCATCAGTTGTCATTGTTGAATTTAAAAAAGCAGCCAGAAACAATTTTAACGAAGAAGAAAACCCGATATCACAAGTTTATGGATACGTTAACGAGATTAGGAAGGGAACCAAGTCAGACATCAAAGGTCGACCTTTAAATGTAAATTTGAACACACCTTTTTATTGCTATATCGTTGCCGATTTGACCCAAACACTTCGTCTTCAAGCGGCCAATCATGGTTTCCGTCCAACTCCGGATGGCTTGGGCTATTTTCATTTTAACGAAAACTACAATTCCTACACGGAAATCATATCATTTGAAAAGCTTTTAGATAATGCAAAAAAGCGCAACCGTATTCTATTTGACCGCCTAGGGTTACGATAAGTATATCTGCAACAATTGAAAATAAAATGACTTTAATTATCGGACATATGAGTCCAGAAAACGAAATCTTGATAGCAGCTGATTGCAGAATCAGCTGGCAGTCAGATGGCAGTGTATCACCTCGCGTTGCAGACAGGCTTCAAAAGATTTATTTTGTTAACGATGAAATTTCGATTGCGTTTGCAACAAACAGCATTAGGACTATACGTAGGTTACTCGGTGTAATTAAAAAGAATTTTGGAGATCACAACCTGCAAGCGAGAATGTCCCATCGCAGAGCAGTTCATATAAAGCGTGCACTACCAACATTTTTAAATGACATAAAAGTGCCCACAGAATTATTCCTTGCTTATACATCAAAGTACAACAACAAAGACAATATGCTCGTTCATTACAGATGGACAAAAAAGGGTTTTGCGATAACGGAGATCAAGCCAGGATATTTCAAAACAGGTGGATCATTAGGAACAGAACATAACAAAGCTTCTTTTGATGAAATTATAAAAAAATCTATACACCCTACAAAAACCGGAATTGAAGCCTATATACGGAGCCAATGGTTATTGTCCACATATGATGTATTCCAACGCACACAGAACAAATTACAGTGGAAAACCATCGGGCCAATACTTCAAACGGCTTTTAGCGAAAATGGTTTTTTTGACAGCCTACCTTACACTACAACGACTATAATGATCGACAATACGGATGAAAAGTTTGGGCAAACAGGAATAGATTTTGATGTGACAACAGGTAGATATTTTATCATAAATAATGTTACGGGGCAAATAATTAAGCTTAATTCTCTTGAAACAGCAATACTCGACTATCCTGTCGATGACAATGAACGCTTCCATTTACAGAGTAGATGTTGAGTTAAATTAACACTATCCTGTTAGAGCGCCCCGTCTTAACTAGTCTTACCGCCATGTAAAACACGCTATTTTGGGGTCATCTTAGCTATTTGCCAAATCTTTAAAGATCGTTCTGAATCAAGGATATTTTCGTTTTATTATGTTATTCTTTTGATCACTCCCCTAGCTCCAAATACCCCATCGCCTGCGGCGAGATGTGGGGGCAGCCCCAGCGGACGGGCGACCAGTTCATCGCGATCAGCGGGCGCTTGGCGCCGTTCGTCGCTGGGTATTCGTAGCGCAGGAAGTTGGCGCGCAGGGTCATGGGGGCGAAGTGGTCCAGACCGAGGCGGCGGAGGGTGGGCTTGGCGGGGAGGGCGATGTCGACGGTCCAGCCGGTGATGCGTTTGCCGGATTTTTGGATGGTGGCGGCGGTTCGCAGGCCGTCGAGCGTCCAGGAAAGGTCGCGCCAGAGGTCTCGGTTGCGTAGATCGGGAGCGAGGATTAAGTCGGCGTCGGAGATGGGGTCGGCGGTGAGGGTCATGACTTTATCGAAGGTGACGCAGCGGGGGCTGACTTCCAGCTCGATCCACTGGCGCGCGTCGCCCTTGACGTCCAGAAACATCTCGACGCAGTCGCCTTTGTAGATTGGATCGTCGTGGGTTTTGTAAGGAGAGTGGATTTCGGAGGAGATGCAGACGAAGCGAATATAGAGATAATCGGCGTCCCAGAGCAGTTTGACTTGCGTGGGAAGCGCCGTGAGGCCCGCGCTTTCCTCGCCCAGGGAGAGCGGCAGCGATGGGATCGTGGGCGCGTTCTTCCAGGCGGAATCCTCGGGGTTGGCCGAGAGGAACGGCTTCATGGACGCAGGCGTGACAATGAGACGCGGACGAGGCTGTGTGTTCGCGGCGCGGGCAGCGCTTCCCAAGGTCAGTGACGCGAGAGAAAGCGCCGTGAGCGAGTGGAACATGCGATAGTGGTTCATGGCGCTGTACGGATCTGAATGCGTTGCTGGCCCGGCAATTCACTTTAGCACAATTTCGCCTTTTCGCACTCAAAAATGCTATCGGCTCTCGATTCCCAGCCAGATCACGCGGCGGGCGGCCGCGGCTTGCGGGGTGTCGCTGAAAGCGCTGGGAACCTGCGGCAATTCGCGATGGCCGTCGCCGAGAAGGTTAGTCGCGGCGGCGAAGAGGCGCCAGGAACGGTCCCCGGATCCAAGCTTGTAACCGATCTTGACGTCGGCGCGAACATAGGGCGCGATGTCGTACTCGGTGTTCGCGTGGAAGACATCGCGCAAGATGGAAGAGCCGACATAATGGATATCGGCGTCCCATGTGAAGCGCGATGGACCGATGGACGCTAAAGTGAGATTCGCTTTGTGGTGCGGCGAGTAGCTGATGGGGTTCCGCTGATCGTCCGCCACATCCTGATAGGCATAGTTGAACAGTCCCTTCACGCCGCGAGCAACCCGAAAGGCGCCTTCCAGCTCCAGACCCGCCGCGTGCGCGCCGCCAGTATTCAGAGATGTATAGAGCACGCCGGTGTTCGCCGGAAACGGCGGGCTGGGCGCATATTCGGTCGGGAAGATATACATCATGTCCGAAATCTGATTGTAGAATGCGCTCACGCCGACGTAGCCTTCATGGAAATCGCGCCGGTACCCTATCTCCAGAGTGCGGATCTTCTCCGGACGCACGTTAGGATTGCCGACAAGGTTCACGGAGAGGACCGAAGGAATAATTTCGGTGCTAAAATCCAGATAGTTGTCGAACAGAGTCGGCGCACGAAAGGCGGAGGAGTAGGAAACCCGGACGGTTTGATTTTTCGGCAGATGATGCACGAGGCTAAGGTGCGGCGAGAGGTTCGCGCCATACTGAGAATCGTGGTCCAGCCGAACGCCGGCAAAGAGATTGGTCCGCGCTCCGAGACGCGCTTCGTCCTGTAAGAACCCGCTCCATGAGGAGCGCGACTTCGTCCGGTCGCTCGTGAGCAATGCGTTGACTTCCGCTCTCCGATAGTTCACCCCGTACACCAGCTGATGCCGATCGGAGACGGTGCGCTGCTGCTGGATCTCCAAGTCATAGGTATTGCTGTGAATGTCGAACTGTCCAGGGTTCGTCAAATCCAGCGTATTCAAGAACGCGCGGACCTGCACCGGGTTTCGAACGCCCGCCTCGCCGTACGATATCGTGTAGTTCCGGCTCAGCCAGTCGCTATTGGGAACGAAGAAAACGGAGTTAAAGTCCGTTTTTGTATCGTTCGTGTTGACGGACAGTCGCAGGACACCGCGCGGCATCGCGCGCTGCGCATCGGCCATCAGGATATTCGTCGAATTGCTGTCGGGAACCTTAGGCTGTTCCTGATTCCCATAGCCATCCGAAGAGTTGTAACCCGCGCCGAACGAATAGCTCCAGGCTCCAGCCTTGCCGGCGGCGTACGCCTCCATGCTGTTGGCGTTCTCACTCCCGCGCGCCGCCGTGAATCCCGACTTCGCCTCCGTCGCCATCTCCAGCGGTGTTTTGGTGATAATATTGACGACGCCATCGAAGGCGTTGGCGCCGTACAGAGCCGAGCCGGGTCCGCGTACGATCTCGATCTGCTTGATCCGTGACACCAGCAGCGGTTCCTGCGCCCAGAACACGGCGCCGTAAAAATCCTGATAGATCGACCGTCCGTCAACCATCACGAGCAGCTTGTTGGTGAGCTGATCGTTGAACCCGCGGATGGAAACATTCGATTGCGTGTTGTTCACGTCCATCACATCGACGCCCGGCGCGGAGCGCAGCAGGTCCGTGATTGTCCGCGCGCCGCTCGCCCGAATCTGATCCTCCGTGATGACCGTAACGGCGGCGGGCGAGTCACTGATTCGGCCAGTCGTCTTCGTCGCGGTAGTGACGAAGATCTGGTCACTGAGCAGCAGCTCCATATCCTGAGATGTCTCAGTTCGCCCCGAGGGCGCCGCGAGCCCCGAGGGCGCCCCGCCCGCGGCGTCCGCCAATGCGGCGATCATGACGGCGGCGGCCCCCAAACGAGTAAAGCATTTTTTTGAACTGATCGACATGAGTGACTTTCCATCTGTCTCGCCGCCACGCCCGCCTTATTCGGTCGCCCTTGGAGACAGTTAATGGAATTATCGGACTCTGCTCGCAATTTCCACAGGAGAGACGGCGCTCATGGGTAGAATGGGCGTATGACCAAAACAACGTTCGCCCTCTTAGGGCTGCTCACTCTCGCCGCCACGATCCCCGCCCGCGCCGACGACGGGGGGATCACCTTTGGCGGTTCGCCCAGACTTCTCTCAGGACATCAAACTGTCGCGATGGAAAGCGAAGTGGTGACAATGGATATCGGGGAGAATGCGGTCACGACGCACTGCCGCTTCGTCTTCAAAAACCACGGCCCCGCGTGCACCGTTCGCATGGGTTTCCCAGACCGAGCGCGCGGGGCCAACGTGATCGAAGATGAAACGGGAAAGGCGATGGCTCCTCACGGAACCTTTCAATCGTTTACCTCCAAAGTCGACGGTAAGCCCGTTAAGACCGAGGTGTTGAAAGACGCCAAAACTCCCAGCGATGTCTGGCATGCGAAGACGGTTGCATTCGGCGCGAATCAAACGCACATCGTTGAGGACGACTACAAAACGGATATAGGCGGACAGATGACCGACTACGGCAGCGCCGTTCATCAGGCATACTATGTGCTGCACACGGGATCGTCATGGCGTGGAAACATTGGACGCGCCGAAGTGATCGTACGCTTCCATCGTAAAACGATGCCTGGCCCCCTCAAGGCGCTCGACATGCGCAAAATCTCCGGCAATGCCGATGGGATCATCAAGCTATATCCGTACGGTCAAAACGCCGTCGCCTGGAGCGGCCCCTCCACACCCACGGTCTCGGGAACGACCCTGCGCTTCGTCCGCACGAACTTCAACCCACAGTACAGCGATGACGTCATTCTTCACTTCGGAGATACAAAAATCAAGAACTAGTGAGCGTGGGCAGTCTGGGTAGAATGGCCGTATGGCATACAAAACACTCACACTGCTCGGACTTTTCACCCTTGCGCTCACCCTTCCCGCGCGCGCCGACGACGGGGGGATCTCCTTCGGCGGAGCGCCGCGCCTTCTCGCCGGACACAAGACCGTCGCGATGGAAAGCGAGGTGGTGACGATGGACGTGGGCGAATACACGGTAAAGACGCATTGCCGGTTTGTCTTCAAAAACCACGGCCCCGCCTGCGCCGTGCGTATGGGGTTCCCCGACCGAGGACGCGGCGAGAAGGCCTACCAGGACGATTCCGGCAAGCCGGCGAACCCCAAAGGCACATTCCATTCCTTCACCTCCAAAGTCGATGGCAAATCCGTTCCGACGAGCGTCGTTCAGGACGCCGCGAACAGCAGCGATGTCTGGCACGCAAAGACTGTCAAATTTGGAGCGAATCAGACGCATATCGTTGAGGACGATTACACGACGGATATCGGCGGCCAAATTACCGACCACAACAGCGCCGTCCTCCAGACGTTCTATGTGCTGCACACCGGCTCGTCGTGGCGCGGAAATATCGGCCGCGCCGAGGTCATCGTGCGCTTCCACCACCCGAAAGTCCATGGGCCCATCAAAGCCATCGATCTGCGCAAGATCGGGAATCCGGATGCGGCGACCGTCAAACTCGCTCCCTATGGCAAAAACGCCGTCGCCTGGCGCGGCCCGTCCACGCCGACAGTCTCCGGGACAGCCATGCGCTTCGTGCGCTCGAACTTCAAGCCCCAATATCTCGACGACGTCATTCTCTACTTCGGCGACACGAAGGCGGGAGGATAGATCACGCCGCCAGCAGCGCCAGGATCTCGGGATTGTTCTGTGCGAAATCATGCGCCGAATCCCCTTGAGCGTTGCGTAACGCCCGGTCAGCGCCATGGTCCAGATAGAGCCGCACGAGATCGTCATGGCCAAAGCGAGCGGCGCGCATGAGAGGCGTCATTCCTTCATTGTCCTGGGTATTTACGTCCAAGCCAATATCGAGTAGGATCGTCTGAATTTCGACGCCATGACGCCACAACCAGCCCTCCATAAGATTGAGGCACGTGGCGCCGCGAGCATCGACACAATGCGGGTTCGCGCCAAGTTCCAGCAACCGCCGCACGCGATCCAGTCGTCCACGCCAGATCGCTCCCATCAGCCACGTCCAGCCCCGATCATTTGGGGCCTCCAGCGCTGCGAGCGCCTGCGGAAACAGCCGAGCCGTCTCCCATGGATCCGATGATTCCAGCGCCATACCGAGCGCTTCACCGGCGATGGGAACGGCGCCGTGCGCTAACAGCAGCGCCGCAATCTTGGGAGAAGACAACGCACGCCCCAGCAGAGAGCCATCGGTTTTCTCAGGGTTATTGACCGGCAGTCCATACTCCAGCAATAACGCCAACATTTCCGTCCAGCCATAACGGATCGCTTCCCCGGCCGCCGTGGGGGCGAACATCAGGGAGCCATCCTCACGCTCCTGATGGATGGAGCCCAGGAGATCCGCGCCGCGCTCCAGAAGCAGCCGGGCGCAGGAGACCTGCCCGGTCATTGTCGCAACCGTCAACGGCAGGAGTGTCTCGATCGGGGTATTGGGATCGGCCCCGCTGTCCAGCAATCCCCGGACACCGTTCAGGTCTCCCACAGCAATCGCTTCTGACAAGCCGAACGCGGGGCCAGCTTGCGCCAAGAACGAAGCAACCTCGCGATGCCCGCGCTTTGCGGCGAGCAGGAGCAGAGACCTTCCGCCGGAACGAACAACGGTAAAATCCGCGCCGCGCTCCGCCAGCAGTTGAACGGTCGCCAGATGCCCGCCGAGCACCGCCGAAGTCGCAAGGGACTTCCAGCCGCTTTGAGTGAGCCCTACCGAATATCCGCCATCCAGGAAACCGCGCAAGATCTCCGTTTCGCCCAAGACCGCAGCGTCCTGCGGTCCGATTTTGGCGCCCGCTTCTCGAAACAGAGCAACCATTTCATGATCGCCTCTGACGCATGCGTGATATAAAGGCGTTTGCGCATTGGGATTGAAAGGGTTGTTGACTTCGGCGCCGCGATCAAGCAAGTAACGAGCTGTCTCGACATCGCCAAAGACGCCGGCATGACACAGGTGGTCATGCATCCGGATTCGTCTTCGTGTCTCGGGAGAACGTTCCGTAGCTGTCATAACGTGGCTTTCTCAAGCGGCGGCGGGAGAATTTTGCGCTTCGCTTCGCAGAGCCTGACGCGCGGCCAGGCGTCGCCGCATCGGGGCGTCGATCCCGTGATAAACGAGAACGGCGGCAAGGAAACATCCCGCCACGACCATGAGCGCGGGGTGATGCTGGCCGCCGGAGCAGAGCAGCACTAAGATGGGCCAGTGGACGACGTAGAGGGGATAACTGAGTTCGCCTAAGTATTGCAGCGTCTTTTGGCCGCCCGCCCGCAGCAGGCCAAGCTTGGGCGGCCAGAGAAGAGCTGCGGCGACCAGCAGATAGACAGGAATCGCCAGCGGCGGCGTTGGCGGCGCATAAAGGAGCAGCAGGGGCGCGCCGGCCACGAGAAGGAGGCGCATCCAAATCTGACGTCCGTGCTTGTAGGCCAGGAAGCCTAGCAGCCACGACCAGAGCAGCAAAAACGCCGATAGGCCGTTCATATTGTACGCCCAGTCCCCCGCGCCAAGACGAGAGCGGCCGACATACGCCAGCGCGGACAGCCCTGCCAGCGCCAGCAGATGCCGAACGCGCAGCTTGGCGAAGAGCGGCGCGAAGAGGTAGTAAAGCGCCTCGATCGCCAGCGACCAGAGCGGTCCATTCGTCTCGATGCGCCGAACCGTAATCCCCTGAAGAAAAAAGGCGTTCCCCAGGAGATCCCAAAGACTTCCCGGCGCGCCGATCTTCTCCGCGTACGTCGTCACGACCGGCCCCCAAACCATAAAGGGAACCAGCGCAAACAGTAAGCCGACCAGATAGACCGGGTAAATTCTGTCTAATCGACGCCGATAGAATCCCTGCGGATGACGCACGCTATGGGCGATACTAAAGCCGCTGATCAGAAAGAACCCGATCATCGCGACTTGATAGCCCATCAAACGCAGCGGCCCAAACACGACAAGCGCCGCCCCCATATGGCGCGCATGGCTCGCCAGTACGATGGTCGCCAGCAAGAAGCGCAGCCCCGCCAGAACCGCCCATTGCCCCGCGCTATTTTCCCGGCTCTCTCTCTGCAATAAAATTTGTCTCCAAGCCGATTATATCTCAGTTACCTGGCAATCGCAAACTTCAACGCGATTCCCGTCGCCTCCAGGTAAAACGAGTATAAGACGAGACATCGGGACAACGACCGCGAAGGATACTCAAAATGCACGCAGCAGTGATAGCCCCCGGGCTTTACTCTCTCGCCGCCGGCCCCGTCAATACGTTCTTCTTGGAATCCTCCGACGGCTGCGTTCTCATTGACGCCGGCTTTCCGAGCAGATCGGAAAAGATTTTACAGGCGATCCAAGAATTAGGCAAGCAGCCCGAAGACGTTCGTCATATTATCCTGACACACGCCCATCCCGACCACATCGGCAGCTTCGCCGCGCTCAAAAAGGCGACCGGCGCGGATGCCTACATGCATCCCCTCGACGCCCCCATCGCCATTGCGGGAACGGGCTTCCGCCGTCTGTATCCCACGCCGGGACTGTTCAGCCACATCGCTATCCGCGCGCTTGCCCTAGCGCCGCAATCCGTGGAGCCTGCATCGATTGAACACGAAGTACGCGACGGAGACGTGCTGCCGATCGCCGGCGGCCTGACCGCCATTCACGTTCCCGGCCACTGCGCGGGACAGATCGCGCTCCTATGGCCCCAGTATGGAGGCGTACTCTTCGCGGCGGATACTTGCAGCAATATGCTGGGGCTCGGTTTGTCTATAGGGTACGAAAATCTGGAGGAAGGGGAGCGCAGTCTGAAAAAGCTTGCGCAGTTAGACTTCCAAATCGCGTGCTTTGGACATGGGAAGGCGATACTAAGCGACGCGTCTTCCCAGTTCAAAGCGAAGTGGGATCATTAGGGCGCTGCGCGCCTTATTTTTCCAGCCCGCGTCGGAGGCGTTTGGTGTTGAAGACGACGCTGAGGCTGCTGACGAGCATGGCGGCGGCGGCGACAACGGGAGGGGCGAAGCCGGCGATGGCGATCGGAATGCAGACGGCGTTGTAGAGGCAGGCCCAGAAGAGGTTCTGACGGATGATGGCGGCGGTCTTGCGTGAGATGGTGAAGAGGTCGGCGAGGCGGGTGAGGTCGCCTGAGAGCAGGGTGATGTCGGCGGCGCGCTGGGCGATTTCGGTTCCGGAGCCGAAGGCGATCCCGACGTTTGCCTGGGCGAGCGCGGGGGCGTCGTTGACGCCGTCGCCAACCATCGCGACCACCGTGGCGCCGTTCGCTTCCTGGACGGCGCGCAGGTGGGCGACTTTGGCTTCAGGACGCATCTCGGCGGTGGCGCGTTCGATGCCGACGGAGTGCGCGACGGCTTGAACCGTCGCGGCGGCATCGCCGGAGAGCAGCTCCAGGGTGAGGCCCATCTGCTGTAATCGATCGATGGATTCGCGGGCGCCGGCCCGGGGCGCGTCGCCGAGGATGAAGTATCCGCGCACAGATCCGGCGACGCCGTAGAAGAGGACGGTACTGCCGACGGCTTCCTCGGCTTCGGCGCGCGACAGAATGTCCGGCGGCAGCGCCGCCTGCTCAGATTTCGCCAGCGCGCGGTTGCCGACGAACCAGCGGACGCCGTCCACCAATCCCGTCACGCCCGCCGCTTCATGGCGCTCGAATTCCAGGACTTCTCCCTGCGCTGGGCGCCCCTGACCTTCGGCATAGGCGAGCAGCGAGCGGCCCAGCGGATGCTCGGAGTTTCGTTCTAAGGCGGCGACGGCGTGCAGATCATCGGGCCGTCCCTGCGCCGTCGTTTCAAAGCCGCGCACGGCGAAAACGCCTTCGGTGAGGGTGCCGGTCTTGTCCAAAATGATATGGCGGACACGCGGCAGCACTTCCATCACTTCGGTGTTCACGATCAAAATTCCGCGCTTGGCCGCCGCGCCGACGCCTGTCGTGATCGCCAGCGGCGTCGCCAGGCCCAGCGCGCAGGGACACGCAATCACCAAAATCGAGACTGCGCGGACTAGAACTTGCTCGGCCGAGTGATGGGTCAGCGCCAGAAGCAATCCTGTCCCAGCGGCCAGGGTGATAATCGCGGGAATGAAGACGCGGGAGATCCGGTCCGCCCAGCGTTCGGCGGGGGACTTCGTGGCGAGCGCCTTTTCCACCAGCGCGATCATCTGCGCCAGAGTTCCGCCGTCGCCAATGCGCGTCACTTCCAGGGTGAGCGGGGCGTCGGTGGCGACGGTCGCGCCGATCACCTCATCGCCAACGCTTTTGGTCACTGGACGCGATTCGCCCGTCAAAAGGCTTTCATCGACCTGAGCGGTTCCCGAAACGACGCGACCGTCGGCGGGGACACGCTCGCCGGGGCGGACCAGTACGCGGTCCCCCACCCCCAGCTTGCCGAGCGCCACCAGCGACTCGCGCCCATCTTCGGTCACCACCGTCGCCTTGCGTGGCAGCAGGCCATACAGCAGCGCGACCGCCCCCGCCGCATCGCCCTTCGCGCCGGATTCGATGTGCTTGCCGATCAAGACTAAGGCAATCAGCATATCCGAGGTGTCGAAGTACACATGGACGCTGCCATGCGCCATCGACCAGAGGCTGAAGAGAAATGCGGTCCAGGAACCGAGGGTAATCAGCGTCTCCATGGTCGCCGCGCCGCGCCGCGCCGCCTGAGCGGCGCGCTGAAAGATGGGCCAGCCGGCCCACATCACGGGCAGGGACAGCGCCAGCGCCCAGCGCGAAAGCATCACCTTCTCATCTGCGGCGAGCGTCTGCCAGTAGTTCAGATAGAGCGCCATGCTGAACATGCCGGCGTTCAGCGCGAAGACTAACGCGAGCACCGCGCGTACGAAATCGCCGCGCCGCGCCTTGGTCGCGGCGGTCTGGCTTTCGGAGCCTTTGTCGGAATAATTCTCCGCTGTATATCCCAATCGGCGAATACGCGCCGCGAGATCGTTTTGGTCGATACGCGCCGGCTTATAGGTCACGCGCACGACATCCGAGGCGAAGTAGACCTGGCAGTCCATCACGCCCTTCTCGTGTTTTAAGGCGTTCTCAATCAGCCACGCGCAGGACGAACACCACATGCCGCCGACCTGAAAGGCCGCCTCACGTGTCGCTTCCAGCTCATTAAAGGGATTGGGATTGATTGGATCGCCGACAGGATAAGCGGGCGCAGGCTCAGCGGGAGCGTCCGGACGGGCGATCAGTCCCATCTGAAGACACTGCTGATACAGGGGAGATTCACGCGGATCGGCGCCGGGCGCGAGTTCGCCGCTCTCGACCAGGATCTGGTAGACCTGCCGACAGCCTCGGCAGCAGAACACGCGCGCCTCGCCGCCCTGGACTGTCTCCGTGATCGGGGCATGTGCGGCCAGTCCACAAAGATCGCAAACGACGGGGGGCGCCGCCGTGGGTGTAGTCGCCATGGGTCTTATACGCCTACTGCGAGTCTCCGGGCTGAGGGTTGGTGTTCTTGTACATCGTCTTCGGGTGCATCGTGACCTGCGCGGTAATGGTGATCATCAAGCCGAAAAAGAAGATAAAAAGCACCACGAGCGCCACCAAAAAGATGCTGCTGCTGGACGGCCGGTTGCGCGCCCGCACCACAGGACTGACATAATTCGTAACTTTGCGATTGCTCCAACTTTTAGCCATGGTTTTGCTTTCTTGATCCCCTACTGCGGCCGATAAAACACCAGCGGAACTTTAGCCCGTTCCTTGGCCGACACCAGGTTGAGCGTCACGACCTTGCGCTCCCCAGGAGCGGCGTTGCCAGTGAGGATCAGCGGCGCGGCGCGCTGCTCGCGCGGCGCCAAGGTGAGGGTTTGGGATCCATCGATTTCGGCGCGGGCGTTCATGCCGTCCACGGATAGGGCGTATGTTTGCGGCTCGGGAGTTCCATTCTGCACGGTCAATAAATAGCCGTTGTGGATTCCGGAAGCATCCTGCGTGATCGCGCCGTTGGCGATTGCGTTCACCGTCATCTTCTCATGCCCGAACAGGGAGAGACCGACATAACCGGCGAAGACGAGCAGCGTCGCCAGCACCCAGAACCGCGTGGCGTCCCAGAAGCCCAGTCGCTGCTTCCAGGACAGATTGCTGGTGGCGCGCTCAGGCTCAAGGCCATAACGATATTCGATCAAGCCCGCCTTGCCGCGCTTCCCCAGGACATCATTGCACGAATCGACGCAAATGCCGCAATTGATGCATGCAAGCTGGCCGGCGCCCTGCTTGATATCGATCCCCATCGGGCAATCGACAACGCACTTGCCGCATTTAATGCAATCATCCTCACGCTCGTTCAGATAACGCACGGCGAGGGTGTTCTTGTCCGCGACGATCCCCATCAGCGGGCCATACGGACAGGCGGAGAAGCAGAACTTGCGGCGCACCCAGAGCATATCCGCAGCGACCACAGCGGCGATAATATAGACTGTCAGCGCGGCGGGAACGTCGGTCCACGGACGCAGGGCCGCACGGCCGACTTCTGCGGGCGCGAGCCAGTAGGCGGCGACGGCCATTCCCGTTCCCACCGACATCGCCAGCAAAATCAGCGACCAGATCCCGCGCGACAGCGCAAAGCGGGGCTGACCGGGGCGTGTACGCAACGCCTTGTCCAGACGCTTTTTTAGCGAATCAGCAAAGTCGCTCGCCATGGTTTGCGGGCAGATCCAGCCGCACCAGAGACGCCCGTACAAAACCGACACGGCCACCAATGCCCAGGTGGCGAGCATCGACACCCAGAACAGCATCAGCAGATCCTGGGCCGCCGTGCGATGCCAGGCAAAGTAGAATTCATGACGGCGCACGTCGAGACGCATGCCGTTGGTCAGCGGCAGCGCCACCAGCAGCACGCCGCATAAAATCTGCGCCACGCGCCGCCAAGGATTCCAGCGCCCTTTTTTCGGCGCTGGAGCCGGCTGAATAATTCTGTCAGTAAGGTCGATCGCCATTGTTCAAACCCACAAAGAAACACAAAATGGGCGCCAACTTCCGCGCCCAAACTATGACTCAATTATACCTTAATCCAGAGCAAAGTTTGCGCATTATTTCACAAACTCTCGCAAGACAGAAGCCTCTGAATGTGAATATTCAGAGGCTTCGATCGCTGTTAGTACGGACTGGCGGTCGGGCGAATAATGATCTCGCTGACCTCCACATCTTCCGGCTGATCAATCGCGTACGCAATCGAGTTGGCGACGGCTTCTGCGGAGATTGCGATGCTCCGGAAGCTCTTCATTCCCGCCTGCGCCTCTGGATCGGTGATGCTCTCGGCGAGTTCTGAAGTCGTGACTCCCGGAGAGATCACGGTCACCCGAATGTCCGTATTCTCCTGGCGCAACCCCTCCGAGATCGCGATGACGGCGTATTTCGTCGCGCAGTACACCGCCGCTGTCGGAGACACGCGATGTCCGCCGATCGATGAGACGTTGATGAACTGTCCAAAGCCTTGCCCCTTCATCACCGGCAGTCCGGCGGCAATCCCGTAGAGCACACCCTTGATGTTGACATCGACCATCCGGTCCCACTCATCCACCTTCAGCGCCTCCAGCGCCGACAGCGGCATCACGCCGGCATTATTCACGACAACATCCAGGCGACCGAATGTCGTCAGCGCAAATTGTACGAATGCCTCCATATCGTCACGATCCGTCACGTCCAATGTTCGAAACGCAGCCGACCCGCCGGCGGCCTGAATCTCGGCGGCGAGCGCCTCCAGTCGATCCGTGCGCCGCGCCCCTAGCACGACATGCGCGCCGCGCTGCGCCAGCACCCGCGCCGTCGCCTCGCCGATACCGCTGCTCGCGCCAGTAATCACGACGACTTTGCCTTCAATTCCCGACTTTGCTTCCATTGTGGCCATATCGATCTCCTTCTTATTCCTTCATCGCACTGCGATACGCTTCTTGAGTACACTTGTATTATGCTCCGCAAGTGATGAACACTGTTAGCTCAATTCTCTGCCATTATTGCCTAATACTCCATATCTACAAATCGATGGGGAGGCAAGTCAGGTACAATGTAGGAAGACGTTAGGAAAGAAGTGTCATGGGCATGAATAGATCGATAACACCAAAAGATGAACGGTGGGCGGAGCTGGCGCAGATCATGGAGCGACATACCGGGAAGGACGGCGCGCACTCGACGCCGATCTCCGGCCTTCGGCTCTTTCGCGCCTCCGCGCCTTCCGAGCCGATCCATGCGATTTACGAGCCTTCGCTCTGCCTGGTGGCGCAGGGCGACAAGCAGCTAATGCTTGGGGAAGATATCTTCCGTTACAATCCGTGGCAATGCCTGCTGGCGTCCGTCGATCTGCCCATCGTCGGGCAGGTGACCTCCGCGACGCCGGAAACGCCGTATCTTGGCATGAGCCTCAGCATCGATCCCGGCGAGATCGCGGCGCTGATCGTGGAGGCGTCGGACCTGCCGGCGCCGCGCGTCCGTCATTCTGGACGGGGCCTCAGCGTCAGCCCCATCGCGACGCCCCTGCTGGACGCCATCCTGCGGCTTTTGCGGCTTTTGGATACACCCCCGGATATTCGAGTGCTCGCGCCGCTTGCCATGCGCGAGATTCTCTACCGACTGCTCACCGGCGAGCAAGGCGCACATCTGCGCCAGATCGCCTCCGGCAGCGACCACACCCAGCGCGTCGCTGCCGCGATCTCCTGGCTCAAGCGCAACTACGCGCAGCCGTTCCGTATTGAAACCCTCGCACGCGAAGCCAACATGGGATCGTCAAACCTGCACCAGCACTTCAAGGCGGTCACCGCCATGAGCCCGCTGCAATACCAAAAGCAGCTGCGCCTCCAGGAAGCCCGCCGTCTGATGCTCGGCGAAGCGATGGACGCCAGCACCGCCAGCTTCCAGGTCGGCTACGAAAGCCCCACCCAGTTCAGCCGCGAATACAGCCGCCTCTTCGGCGCCCCGCCCCTGCGCGACATCGCCCGCCTGCGCGGCCTCTCCCAGGGGGGACTGGAAGCGGCGCTGTAAATCACGAAAAGTGATATAATAAGCTGAGGATTGAAATCATGGCGACGCAAGCGCACCGGCTGTACACCCCAGAAGAATATCTCGCGATGGAACGGCAGGCCGAATTTCGCAGTGAATACGTTCACGGCGAGATCTTTGCAATGTCTGGCGGCAGCCGCGCGCACAGTTACATTGCAGGCAATGCCTATAGGCTTCTTGGCAATCAGTTGGAAGGACGTTCTTGCGCCCCATTCGGCAGCGACATGCGCGTCCTTGTCAACCCAGGCGGCCTCTACACATACCCGGATGTCAGCATCGCTTGCGATCCACAGTTCTCAGACTCCGCAGTCGACACCCTAACCAATCCCATTGTAATCGTGGAAGTGCTCTCACCCTCCACAGAGGCGTATGACCGTGGCCTGAAGTTCGCTTACTATCGGCGTCAAGCTTCTATTAGCCATTATGTACTCATCGCTCAGGATCAGCCTCACGTGGAGCTTTATACTCGCCAGGAAGACGACAAGTGGCTCCTGACTGAGATTAATTCACTGGAAGGCGACGTAAATCTGGACGCAATCGGCTGCAAGCTTCCTATAAACAAACTGTACGACCGCGTGGAATTCTCCGCGAGACCCGAGTTTGCATAGCGCCTGGGCCTAAACCTTATTTCGTCGTCGCCAATCTTCCAAAATCGACTTTAACGCCTTGTGGCATTCGCGTTTCGTCTTGAGAGATGCGGGCTCCGGTAATTCAAGCCGTTCACAGCTTCTCCTGATGTTCGCCTGGACTTCTGGTTTGAGTTTCGTCCAAATCTGCGGATGATTGAGGATGATCCCAACGAACTTCACATAGGACAAACTAATATCGTATGTCTCCGGCGGGTCTAGAAGAAGCTTGATGTTCTCAATATCGTATCGAACGAGCGAAGACCAATCCGAAAGCAGCATCAGCAGGCTTGCCGCGTAGATCTTATGCCAATAACTTGTCTCCGACGTCGGAATCACCGTCATAGCAATCATAGCAATGGCGTGCGTACCCTCGTGCATTGCAAGACCGGCCGTCGACATCCAATCCCCTACTGGCTGGTTATCCACATATCGGCCTAAAAGTTTGTGCGTCATATGGATATGGGAATCTTGAAACGAATAGCATTCCTCAATGACCCAGCGATCCACCGGCCCTAAGTCGTCACGAAGCAATATTCTTTCGCGGTCTTCTTCACTCAGCGCCATTCTTCACCACTCCATTCATTTTCCATCGAGAACTTCTCGTAACCCCACACCGGCCTCTTCAAAAATGCTCTTTGACGCCTCCACGATTCCCGTCATTTGCAGCGCGCCGTGGATTAGTCCGGGCAATCGCATGTGATGCACTGGAACGCCGGCGGCTTGGAGTTTGGCGGCGTACTGTTCGCCGTCGTCACGCAGGGGATCGTATTCGCAGGTGAGGATGACGGCGGGGGGAAGGCCGGTGAAGTCGGCGGCGCGGAGGGGGGAGGCGTCGGGGGAGGCGCCTTCGGCGGGGTCGCTGAGGTAATAGCCCCAGCAGGTTTCCATGGAGGCGCGTGTGAGCGAATAGCCTTCGGCGAACTCGGCGTAGGATGGGGTGTCGAAGGCGTAATTGGTGACAGGATAGATGAGGAACTGGGCGGCGATTTCGGGGCCGCCGGCGTCCCGGGCGCGGCGGGCGACAGCGGCGGCGAGGTTGCCGCCGGAGCTGTCGCCGGCGACGATCAGTGGCTGCTGCGGGCTGACGGCGGCGAGACGCTCCGCCGTGGCGCATGTGACGGCCCAAGCGTCTTCCAGCGGCGCCGGAAACTTATTTTCCGGCGCTAGCCGATAGTCCACGCTCACGACGGTACAGCCCGTCGCATTCGCCAAATAGCGGCAGGGCGTATCGTACACTTCCAGCGTGCCGCGGAACCAGCCGCCGCCATGGAAATAGACAATCGTCGCCCCATCGGCGGACGAGGCGACCGGCGTGTAAACACGGACGGGAAGATCGGACATCGGGCCAGGGATCGTCATTTCCTGAACTTGAGCGACTTCAGGCGCCAAGCCCTGCCATGAAATCAGGCCAACAGCTCCGGCGCGGGCCTGCTCCATGGGGATCGAGCCGATGGGTGCGGCGCCGACGGCGTTCATCTTTTCCAGAAGCGCGGCGACTTGCGGGTCGAGCGGCATATTGTCTCTCCTACAATGGCGCTCTGCGCCGGATTTCTCCAGAATACCCGGCGCTTGCTTCGCGAGGCAAGAGGCGGAGCCGGAAACTCAGACGCCGCGCGCCCTGGGTATACGGGGTTTTCTCCGAACATCGCACTTTCGCATTTATTAGCCAACTAGCACGGGATAACGCAAAGAATTTGATTGACAACTACGCATCTAAACGTTACAATGAGCAAAATCAAAGATTCTCGTCGCGCCCAATTGGGCGCAAGACTCATGCATTATTCCATAGGAGAAAGTTATCGATGCGACATTCTTGGAACTTCGGATCGCTGGCGGCCATGACCGTGGCGGCAATGACGCTTGCGACTGCGGCCGGCGCAGCGGGAGGACGGCTGACGATCAAAGCAGATCAGCCAGGGGTCAAAATCAGCCCGATGCTTTACGGACTGATGACGGAAGAAATCAATCATTCGTATGACGGCGGCCTGTACGGCGAGCTGATCCAGAACCGCGTCTTCAAGGACGATCCCACCGCCCCTATCCACTGGTCCGTCGATATGCGCGACAGCGCGAATGGGTCGATCGCGCTTGACGCAACACAGCCAGTCCCGGGAACCGCGCTGACGACGTGTCTGCGGATGGATGTGACGGCGGGCGGTACGGGGCGCGGCCTCGGCGCGGCAAACGACGGCTATTGGGGAATTCCCGTCACCCCCAACACGACTTACCAGGCATCATTCTACGCCAAGACCGACGGAAACTTCAAAGGTCCGCTGACGCTAACGATCGAAAGCGCGGACGGAAGCCGAATCGCTGCAACAGCCGCCGCGCCGGCGCCCACTACGGCCTGGAAAAAGTACACGGTCACTCTCAAGACGAATGCGGCGGCGAGCAAAGGATCAGAATATCGATTTGTCCTCTCGGCCAAAGGAACAGGAACCGTCTGGCTGAACCAGGTATCGCTCTTCCCGCCCACATTTCACAACCGTCCGAACGGCAATCGCGCCGACTTGATGACGCTTCAGGCGGAGATGTTTCCCACGTTTTTGCGGCTTCCCGGCGGTAACTATCTGGAGGGCGGTACGATCGCCGATCGGTTCGACTGGAAAAAGACCTTGGGGCCGATCGAGCAGCGGCCAGGGCATCAGGGGCCATGGGGCTATCGCTCGACCGACGGCATGGGTCTGCTGGAGTTTCTGGAGTGGTGCGAGGATCTGAAGGTGGAGCCGCTGCTCGCCGTCTACGCGGGATATTCACTGGGGGGCGAGCATGTGGATCCCGGTCCAGCCCTGGAGCCGTTCGTGCAGGACGCGCTGGATGAGATCGAGTATCTGATCGGCGACAAAAACACGACCTGGGGCGCGCGGCGGATTGCGGACGGTCACCCCAAGGCATTCCCGCTCCAGTACGTGGAAGTCGGCAACGAGGACGCTTTCGACAGGTCCCGCAGCTACGACGGGCGCTTCACGCAATTTTACGACGCGATCCGAGCGAAGTACCCCAAGCTGCAACTGATCGCCACGGCGAACGTCACTCAGCGCAAGCCCGATCTGATCGACGACCACTTCTACAAAACCGCCGCCGAGATGGAGCGCGACAGCGGGCATTACGACAGCTATGACCGGAGCGGCCCGAAGATCTTCGTGGGCGAGTGGGCGTCTCAGGATGTCAGCGCGCCCTGGGTGGACGCCGACAAGAAGGGCCCCACCCCCAGCCTCTCCGCCGGCCTCGGCGACGCCGCCTGGATGATTGGGATGGAGCGCAACTCCGATGTCGTCGTGATGTCCTGCTACGCCCCGATGTTTGTCAATGTCAACGCCGGCGCGCGGCAGTGGGCGGTGAACCTGATTGGTTACGACGCGAACGCCAGCTTCGGCTCACCGTCTTACTACGCGCAGGCGATGTTCGGCGCGAACAAAGGCGATGTCGTACTTCCCGTCGATGTCGCGCTCGCCGACATCCCCGCGCCGGCGCTCCCTCATGGCAAGGTCGGCGTCGGCACCTGGGGAACGCAGGCGGAATTCAAAGAGATCCAAGTGGAGCAGAACGGCGCGTCTCTGCTTCCTGTGGGAGGCGGCTCCTGGACGATGGGGTCAGGCGAGTGGAAGCAGGATGCAGGAGTTCTCACACAGTCCAGTGCGACCAACGGAACGGACGCATTAATCGGCGACGCCAATTGGACTGACTATACTTACCGTGTCAAGGCCCGCAAAATCAGCGGCAACGAAGGATTCCTGATCAAGTTCCACACGCTCGACAGCGCGAACTACGTCCAGTGGAACATCGGAGGCTGGGACAACAGCCGCTCCACCCTCCAGCGCGCCCACGACGGTTCCTTGGAGGAGTTCGGCGGCGCCGCTCCGCTAAAAGTCGACACAGGCCGCTGGTATGATATTCGGATCGAAGTGCAGGGCATGAAGATCCGCTGTTATCTCGACGACAAACTGATCACCGAGGCGACCGACACCCCAAGCGTTCCCCCAACCTTCTTCACGACCGCGAGCCGCGATCTGAAGTCCGGCGACGTAATCCTGAAAGTCGTCAATGTGGAGAGCGCCCCGCGCTCGCTCGACGTAAATATCCAGGGCGTCAACGGCATCCAAGAAACCGCCATGTCCCAGGTGCTGACCGGCCGGCTCACAGACGTGAACACGATCGCCGATCCAGAAAAAGCCGCCATAAAGACAACCACGCTGCACGGCGTCAGCTCCGCGTTCACACATGAGTTCCCAGCCTATTCCGTCACCGTCCTGCGCCTGAAGACAAAAAAATAACAGCATGACTGAAATATCCCCACTCCTAAAGCATCGCCCGGAGTGGGGACGCGTCCTCACACCAGCCGATGTCCGCCGTCGATATTCAGGGTTTCCCCCGTAGTGAAGGCGCTGCCCATCAGAAACAGAGCCGCCAGCGCGATATCGGCGGGCGAACCGATGCGTCCGACCGGCAGACGGCTCGCCATTTGGGCGAGAATCGTGTCTTTGTTTCCGCCGCCAATGGTGTCCCAGATTGGCGTGTCCACCCATCCCGGCGAGATCAAATTGACGCGAACCGGGGCGATCTCCAGAGCCAGGGCGCGCACGAGGCCGGACAGACCGGCGTTGGCCGCCGCCAGCACCGAGGCGCGCGGGCCGGGACGATCCGCCGCGATCCCACCGGTGAAGGTGAATGAGCCTCCCACGCGAATCCGGTCGACGCCGTGCTTCACGAGCATCAACGGCCCAATAAGCTTGGCGTCGAGCGCCCTGCGAGCCTCATCGATATCGAACTCACGCACGGGCTGATAGGCCGCCCAGACGGCGGTGCTGATCAGATGGTCAAAGCTTCCGACCATTTCAAAGAGCCGCTGGATCTGAACTTCGTCAACGGCGTCCGCAACGACGGCCCGGACCTGCGGCGGGCTGCCCAAACCCAATAACGCCTGATCGAGCTTCTCCTGTGAACGCCCCACAATCACGACTTCCGCCCCGTCTTTGAACGCCGCTTCCGCGATCCCCAGGCCAATGCCGGAGCCGCCGCCCACCACAATCACCGTTTTTCCTACAAGAGTCATTCGTCGATCTCCTTTAAAATTTATCTTCACTTCAAGATACTTTGAATTAAGATACCTATTCTTTCATGCTTCTGTCAAGTATAATGGGATATGCAAACCGATCGTGTGGATGAGATTTTGGCGCAGTGGCGCAGGGAACAGCCGGAGCTAAACACGGAGACAATCGCGGTGGTCGGTCGTATTCTGATGGCGTCGGAGATGCTAAAAACGCGTATTCAGCCCGTCTTCGAGCATTATGGGATCAGCTTTGGAGGCGGCGACGTGCTGGCGTCGCTGCGCCGCAATGGTCCGCCGTACGAGCTTTCCCCGACACACCTCTACCGGGAGCTGATGCTGACATCCGGCACAATGACAAACCGTCTCGACCGCCTAGAGCAGAGCGGCTTCATTGCGCGGCGTCCCGACCCCAACGACCGGCGTGGCACATTGGTTTGCCTGACGCCCGAGGGACTGGCAGTGATCGATGAAGCGATGGCCGAACATATGGAAAACGAACGCAATCTGCTCAGCGCGCTCGGCGCGGAAGAACAGCAGAAGCTTGCGCAGCTACTGTCGCGATTAATTCGCAGCTGGGATTGACATTTTCCCAGTCATGCAATATACTTTGTTTTATAAAGTAGTTTAAATCAGAAAAAGGGAACTATCCTTGTCACCCACAATTCGCCCTGTACGCTGGAACGGCGCCGTTATCGCCGCGCTGCTGTCCGTTATTTCCATGGCGGTGGAGCTGTCGATCCGGATTTGCTCCGAAATCATGTTCGATCCGCTCCCGGACACTGTCGCTGTTTTCGCCTATGGGCTGATCCCCTTGACATTGCTGCTGAATGTACGTCTGCTTCGGAGCGCGGAGATTCCCCCAGAACGGCTTCGAGTGCTCCATGGCGCAGCCTACGCAGCGACCATAATTTCAATTGTCGTCGCCGCGCTCTATACATTCAGCTTCTTGGTGCTGATGCCGCTTAGTTTGATCGCGATCATGTTTTTTGGCATTGGCTTCTGCGCCTGGAGTCCCTTGGTCAACCTGATCGTGCTCTGCCATCAGCTTCAGGCGCTTAAAGAGCGGCGGCGGCTGGAGGAGATTACGCTTTCCCCATTGTCGAACGCAGCGGCGGTCTGTGTGAGCGCGCTTCTGATGATCGAGATGGTAGCCGCACCGATAATAACCGGCCAGGCCGTTCGGGAAGCGATGACTGTACCGGCAAAGCGCGCCGCAGCGGTGACGCGTCTTCAATTCCTCCACGCCGATGAGGCTCTTCTCGCGAACTCTGGAGTATCCCACCCCAGCTTCTGGTTTCTGATGGGATCGGATCAATTCTCGTCGATCTTTAGTAGTTTTGATGACGAGGATTGGCAAGAAAAGCCAAAGGGAGAGATTGACGCCAAGGCCTTGTATTACCTTGTGACGGGCCGGTCGGCGTCCACTGCCCCGCCGCCGTCGGGGCGACGCGCCGCCCTGGGCAACGCCGCGGAAGACGCCGCCTGGGAACAGGACATGGCTGTGGAGGAAACCGGCGGGACGAAGGTGGGACATCCGGCGCGCGGACTTCTTCTGGCGTCCTCCGAACTCAACGGCACACTCACGCCGGATCGGGAAAGCGCAGCGTGTGACTGGATCATGGAGTTTCGCAATACCGGCGACCAGCCTCAGGAAGCGCGCGCGGATATTTTACTGCCCGAAGGCGGAGTAATCGACCGCGCATCGCTCTGGATCAACGGCGTGGAGCGCAGCGCCGCGTTCGGTTCGACGGGAGCCGTGCGGGAAGCATATCAGAAAGTCGCCGTGGTGGAACGTCGCGATCCTCTGCTCGTGACTTCCGTCGCCCCGGGGCGGGTGCTCGCCCAGTGCTTCCCTGTTCCCGCGCATGGCGCCATGAAGATCCGCCTCGGAATGACCGCTCCCCTGCAATGGCGCGACCCTGCGGCTCCGGCTCTCGCCTTCACGCCGCCCATTCTTGAAGATGCAAACTTCCGAATCGATCGATCTCTGCGTCATTCGATGCATTTGGAAGGAAAATGGAGCCAAGGGAGTGGGCGCCTGAGCGGAGCGCCGCAATGGCAAATCGAGGATCGCGGCGATCTTCATACCGCCTCCCTTCTCCTAAACGCGAAGGAGACGCGAACTCCCCCTGCCCTGACGATTTCCGGAGGTCCGGCGCCGCAGGCAGGCGACAAAATCGGAAGCGACCGCGTGCGGCGTGTGTCGCCGTTTGCGCCGCCCGCGCACCCCGTCAATCTCGTCGTGCTGATCGATCCCACGGTGCGCGTCGGCGAGGCAATGGGCTCCGAGAGGCAGCGCGAATTGCGCGCCGCGCTGGCGGCGCTTCCCGCTGGCTCGCGGTATCTGATCGCAAACTCCCGCCATCCGGAGCGCGGTTCGACCGGATGGGAGTCGGCCGGCGCTCCTATCCCAGACGACGATTCCTGGTGGAGCGACCTTCACTATGTCGGCGGCCTGGATTCGATGGGGGCGCTTGAGTGGGCGTGCGGCGCCGCCAAAGCCAGGACAACTCCCTCCGCAGTCCTGTGGCTGCATGACACAAAACCAGATTCCGTCTGCGATGTCGATACCCTGAAGACCGCCAAGGGCTCGCCTATTCATCACACGATCCTGGTCGGCGTCCGCTGCGGGGCCGGCGAAGACGCCGTCATGGAAGCCATCGCAAATGATCACGGCGTCTATGCTCTCTCGGCCACTACGAGCCACGCGATGGAGAACGCCGTCCGTCTCGCGGCATGCGCCGCCACGGCGCCTTCGAACACGGCGGAAATTCCGCTCGGCGGCCGAGAGCCCGCCGTCAACGGCCTTTATCTGCCGCCGAATGTTTCAGACGGAGACAGCGTGTCCGCCGCAAGCCGCGTTCTCGCGACCTGGCGGCACGCCGCATCCACGCACAACGAGCGTCTCGCCGCTTCCAAACTCGCCGTCGAAAGCCACATCGTTACGCCGCTCTCCGGCGCGGTCGTTCTGGAAACCAAAGGACAGTATCAGGAAGCTGGCCTGAACGCGCCCGCGCCTGCCGCCGTTCCGGAACCATCCGGCGTCGCGGCGCTGCTCCTCGGAGCTTTGCTCCTGTTCTGGCAAGTTCGGAGACGGCGCCCCGCATAACGCTCACCCCAGAGAGAAACCATGTCCTCCATTTCCCGTTGTAGGAGATATCCAAGCGGCAATGGAGGCGACATGGAGCACAAACACGAAACGGTGGATGAAACACGCCGCGTCACGCTTGGCGTTTGCTTCTTCGCCTTTTTGAAGGACGCTCCGGATTTCGTCGTCATGCCCCTCCGCGCTCCACCTCAATTCGTCGAACGACGCGCCTGTTCGCTTTTTCCTTGACGGGATCTTATCTCCAAGAACATCTGTATAATAAAGGAGCAAGCACAATATCCTAGTACGAATGGCTCTTCATGACATTCATCCCGACTGACAAAGAAACGTGAAGAAAAAAGAAAATGCAGCGCCAATTTTTGACCGTTAAACATCTGCCGACTCTGCTGGCGATCACAGGATCCCTTGCGGCCTCACACTCGGTCCATGCCTGTGCGACGCTCTCCTTGCCGGGAACGGCCATGGAGATTGCACAGGAGCAGGCGATCATCGTCTGGGATCCCGCGACACATACCGAGCATTTTATTCGTCGCGCGGATTTCGTGGGGACCGGAAAGGATGTGGGTTTTCTTGTACCGACCCCGGAAGCGCCAAAACTCAATCCCGTCAATGATGAGGTCTTCGGGGACCTCGATAAGTTTGGCGAGCCCGAAATCAACGCTGATCCAAGGCAAGGGATTCGGTTCACTAGCGTGCTGGAATACTTAGGTCAGACCGCCGGGAACAAACTGGGGACAGTCGGGGGAAATGTGACGGCCGAAGTCGATGTCGTCAGCTCGGAAACGGTGGGCGGATACGACGCGACGGTTCTGCGGGCAAACGATGCAGGGGCGCTGGAGCAGTGGCTGCACAGCTATGGGTATTCGCCGCGAACCGCGCTGTCGAAGTGGCTCGCGCCCTATGTCCAAAAGGGCTGGGCGATTACCGCGTTCAAAATCACCGCTGGTGGGCATCAGGGAGCAGATCCATCCGCAAGCGTTTGTATGACGTTCCACACGGAGAAGCCCTTTTTCCCATACAGTGAACCCTCGGATTCCAGAATTCCGAATGGAAGCTCCATTCCTCGCAGCCTGAGCATCTATTTACTCACGACATCGCGAATGGAAGGCGTCCTGGAAACAGGAACAAATGATTGGCAAGGCGAGACGCTGTTTACCAAACGGCTTTCCGCCGGACTCGCTCCGGAACTGCGAAAAAAACTAACCCTGAGTGAGGAGGACGCCGCACCGGGGCAATGGATCACGGCGTTTGTCGATAGGGCTCCAGCGCGTATTGGCGATGGCGATCTTGACTTTCAACCCTCCCGTAGCCAAGATGAGATCGTACCGCCGACGAAGTTCATCGGGCGTGACGAACGAACGCCGATTTATGTCGATGTCCTTGCATTCTTCGCTTTGATCGTTTTCTCGATAGCTGGCGGCTGGAAGAAACTCGGCGCGGCAATAGCGCGCCGACGGCGTCAGCGCCAGGCGCTTTGAACTTTCAGGGGATTACAATGCCGTTTCATTCACAAACACAGAACTATAAGCTCTTGATTGTAATTGCCGCCGCACTAATAATGCCGGCGCATTCCCTCTTCGCCTGCGCGCAGGCGCTGCCAAAGGGAGCAACGGCATCGGTCGCCACCGAGGAAGCGGTGATTGTCTGGGACCGCAAAACCAATACCGAGCATTTTATTCGTCACGTCAGCTTTCAAAGCAAAGCCACAAACTTCACCTTTCTCGTGCCGACACCCGAGCCGCCGAAGCTCACGGAAGGCGACGCTAACCTCTTTGCGGAGCTTGATCAGACATTCCATCCCAAACTTATCCAACGGCCGATCACCGGCTTCAAGCTCTCAACACTTCCTGGAATGTTTCTCAAACCGCTCAGCAAAGAGCGAGAATCCGAGCCGCGATCGCAAACACAAGAAGCGGTGCGCGTGCTTCGTACGCAGCAAATCGCCGGATTTGACGCGACCGTTCTGCGCGCCGAGAGCGCCTCAAAATTAGCCGACTGGCTGAAGCGTCATGGCTACGAGGCGCGTCCGTCGCTCACGCAGTGGCTTCAAATTTATGTCCAGCGCGACTGGACGATCACGGCTTTCAAGATCGCGAAGACCGATCCCACCAACTGGCGTATCGCCTCGTCGACCATGGACATGACGTTTCACGCCGATCAGCCATTCTTCCCTTACAGTGAGCCGGCCGATCAGCGAACACCCGGCGCTCAGTACGGCCCGCGCCTGCTGCGCCTATTCCTGCTCAGTGACACACGCATGGACGCCGGGATGTACTCGCCGGAAGCGGCGTGGCCCGGCAAGACCGCCTGGGCCAATGTCGTTCCTAGTGGGACCGCCAATCGCTGGCCGTCACGCGAGGACATTACAGAGGCGGCGGGCATGGACGCAAATTCGGCCCCGGATCAGCTCTGGCTCACGGCCTTCGAAGACCATTCCTCACCAAGGCCTGGAGTCGCGGACCTTTACTTCCAGACATCCAAGACACAGAAGCCGGTGGAACCGCAGCCGGTCGATTTCCCTATCGACAAACGCATCCCAATCCCCGTCGATTTTCTCGTGGCGGTTACCGTCATTGGCTCAGGGCTTATCTGGCGCCGAAAAACAAGCGGCTCTCTTTAGCACACGGAGTCCCCAACATCTCATTCCACCGTCGTCGAAGCCGGCATCCACCCATAACGAGTTGGAAACCAACAAACAATATCAAGAAGCCGAGCGGACAGCACAATAAGAATAAATTCGAACGCAAGCTAACGAGCACGAGTACTTCTACCGATATTGGATACGGAAATCAATTCAATCAGTAGGATAAACTCAAAATGAAATGGTTCGCTAATCTTGCAGTCGGTCGGAAACTTGCTCTGGGATTTGGGGCGTGTTTAGCCGTCGCCGCTCTTCTGGGAGCGCTGGCGCTGGCCCACATGACACGCCTCGGAGATGTTGCTCAGGAGATCGCGCGCAACCCGCTGCCGAAGTCCGTAATCGCCGCGCACATGACAGGTGCGGCGCGGCAGGTGCGCACGCGTGAATTTCAGCATCTTCTGGAACAGGGAGACGAAGGCAAGGCGAAATACGATGCGGGGATCGCCGAAGCGCAGTCAGCGCTTCAAGGGGATTTCGACGCCTACGCGAAGACGCCGCTGACGGACAAAGAACGCACCGTTTTTGAGACATTCAAAAACAGCTGGGCTTCGTACTCTCAGATGAACGACCGCGCACTGGCTTTGAGCCGCCAGCGCCACACCAGCGAAGCCCTGACACTGCTGAACGGGGATATGAAAAAGCTTTTTCACAAGGGTGTGGAGGATCCGCTCACGGAATTGTCAGGCTTCAATGAGCAGTACGGCCAATCGCTGGCGCGGCAAGCCGTAGAGACGAGCCGAACCGCCGCGCTTCAAGTGACGACACTGCTGATTGCAATGCTGGCGCTCGGATCCTTGGCCGCTTATGCGATCTCCCATAATATTTCCCACTCTCTGAAGCTGATGGCGAAGGCGGCCGACGGTCTGGCTCAAGGCGATCTCGACCAGAAAATCACCCTGGATACACGAGACGAAACAGGGCAGCTGGCGAAGTCTCTGCGCACGCTGATCGACTATCAAAACGGAATGGCCCGCATCGCGGAAGCGATTGCGGATGGAGACCTCACCGGCCAGATCACTCCGCGCTCCGACAAAGACACACTGGGACACGCCTTCGCCGCGATGAACCGTCAGCTGCGCACACTGATTGGCGAGCTGTCCGAAAGCGCCGAAGCCGTGACGACGGCTTCGGGCATGCTTGCGGGATCGTCGCGTATGGTCAGCGAGTCGGCGGCGGAAGTCAGCGCCTCAATGAACGAAATTTCCAGCGCCAGCGAACAGTCGGCGCGCGGCGCGAGTGAAATCGCCCACGGCAGCGAGACCGCCGCCGCCTCTCTTACTCAAAGCGCGGGACTGCTGCGAGAAATGATGGGCTCCGTCCAATCCGTGGCTCAGGACGCCGACGCGGCTAGGTCCGCCGGAACGGACGCGACTCGCGTGACCGGAGACGGCGCGCGGACAGTGGCGCGATCCATGGAAAGCATGCAGGGCGTTCAAAAGTCCGTCTCACGATCCGCCGATATTATTCAGGGATTGGGCGCGGCGTCGGGTCAGATCGGCGCCATTGTGGAAACCATCGACGATATCGCGTCGCAGACGAACCTTCTGGCGCTCAACGCCGCCATCGAAGCGGCTCGGGCGGGAGAAAGCGGACGCGGCTTCGCGGTGGTCGCGGACGAAGTCCGCAAGCTCGCCGAAAGATCGGGCATCGCCACCAAAGAGATCGCTTCGCTGATCTCAGATGTACAGAACCGCACGAAGCAGGCCGTACAGTCGATGGAGGAGGGCACGCGTGACGTAGAAGCCTCTTCCGCCCTCGCCGCCGAGGCCGGCATCGCACTCACAAAGATCGAGCGGGGAATTCAAACCGTCTCGCAGCGTGTTGAGGAGATCTGCGCGGCTTCCAGCAAGATGACGCAATCGGCAGAGCAGGTCAATCAGGCCATTGGAGACGTAAGCGCCGTGATGGAGCAAAGCTCCGCGGCGACAGAAGAACTTTGCGCCTCCGCCGAGGAGGTCTCCGCCTCCATTGAGATGGTTGCGGAGGCCACCCACCGTCAGCAATCCTCCGTAGAAGACCTTGCTAGCGCCTCACGCGATCTGTCCGGGGTGGCTAGCCAGCTTCAGGACACGATCGCACGGTTCCGCCTGGAAGAACAGGCGCCGCAGGTGAAGCTGCGGATGGCCGCCTGAAAGTCCTTACTTGACGCGCGTGGAATCTGGCAGCGGTTCGTTACCCCAGAGCGGGCCGCCGCCCAGTTCGCGCCGCCAGCTGTCGCGCCAGCGATGGATGTCCTGCGGGAGGATCTTGGGCATTGGCTGCCGCTGCGCTTTCGGGAGGATGGCCGGGAAGGGCGCATGCGGCTCACTCTGGTACCAGTAGGCGACCGTCGCGAGGTCCAGCGTCAGTGAGTTCGCGTGGCCATGTTCGATGGAAGCGCGCAGAGATTTTTCGAAGTAAATCGGGTCTTCGAGATGGAATCGATAGCAGTGCGTCCGGCCGAGAAAACCCGTTTCGCCGTTCACGCGCGCGTAGCCGAAGTACGGATGCGCATATGTCTCTTTGGGGCACCAGGAGCCGTTGAAGTAATCCTCCGTCCCGGTGCCGTGCAGAGAGCCGGGCCACGGTTCGCCGTCGATCAGGAACATATCGTCACCCTCGCCGTACCAGAGCGGCGTCGGCGAATCGACATAATAATTGACGCCGACATAGTGCCCAACCCCCTCAGCGTGCATGAACACGTGATTGTTGGCGTCGGACGGATTGATCGGCTGCACTCCCAGCGTCTCCCATTCGTTCTCCCGGTCGCCGCACGCCGATTCCGGCCCCGGCATCTGCCGGTTCCACCAGGCGTGAAAACGCCCGATTTCCGCCCCAATCCCCGCCGTATGCTCCTCGTAATCGACATAGTAATAGAAATTGTCGATATTCTTGTCGGACTGGTTCTCGATCTCGATCTGCGCTCCCTCGCCGAACGGCATCGGGAAGTAACAGTTCAGCGCGTTGCCGCCCCCAGGCGCCGCCGCCAGCGGCAGTGAGGCGTAAAGATATTGCTCCCCCCACCCCTGTCCGAAAAAATCCCCCAGCGGACACTCCACCGACGGCGACGCCTCCCCATCCCAGTACATACGAAGGATTGCATTGCGCCGGATCATAGGATCGGCGCAGTTGATCGTGATCCAAATATGTTTGATCACCCCCGCCCCGGTAACTTCCGCCAGCGTCCGCGTCTCCCCCGACGCGATCGGAACGAAGTCGTTGTTGCCCCCCGTTCGGTCGTAGGACGAGACGCGTTTCGTGCGCACTCCGGGTCGTAACAGGGGAAGGTTATCGAGTGGTCCGGGCATAGAAATTCTCCAGACTTGGATTTTGTTCTACTATACCTGTCAGTCTCTTCCACAGGCAAGATCAGGACAAATGTTCGATGCGTGCTTGACATTCGGATGGCGTGTCCCGCATACTAAAGACGAGAACTAACTATGCTGACATCCACTTTTGTACACGCCCCCGGCGTTGGACCCGCGACGGAGCAGATGCTTTGGAGCCAGGGCGCGGTGACCTGGGAAGCTTACGTAGAACGCGCCACGGGGCTGAAATTGCCGCCTCGGCATCGGGAGGCGCTGGAGACGACGGTCGCCGACAGCATCGCGGCGCTGGAGGAGGCGCGCGTGGATTACTTCGCGCATAACCTCGCAAAAAAAGAGCACTGGCGGGCAGTGAGCGAGTTTCCCAAGATCGGGTACCTGGACATTGAGACGGACGGTGGGTTCGGCGGGGAATCGATCACGGTAATCGGTCTCTACGATGGGTTTGAGACGCATACGTATCTGAAGGACAAGAATCTAGCGCAGTTCGCCTTTGAAGCCCAGGATTATGATGGGTTCGTGACGTTTTTTGGAACGGGGTTCGATCTTCCGTTCCTAAAGCGCCGGTTTCCCGTACTGGAGAACGTCTTCGCGGACAGATTTCATGTCGATCTCTGTCCCCTGCTCAAACGGCTGGGGCATCGCGGGGGACTGAAGAGTATCGAGCGTCAGCTAGGGATCGCGCGTGTGGATGAGGCGGATGGGCTTTCGGGAACCGACGCCATCCGTCTGTGGCGCGAATACCGGCGCGGCGGGCGCAATTCCGAAGAGGCGCTGCGGCTGCTTCTGAGCTACAACCGCGAGGATGTGGTCAATATGAAGTATTTGCTGGACTATGCGCTGCCGCGCATGCGCGCGGACAGCGGCTTTCCAGCGCATCCAGGCTAAGACTGCGCGGCCGGCGCGCCCTGCGCCGGCTTTGCTTTCCAAGCGCCGGATATTCCCTCGAAAATCTCCAAGCGCCGCGTCACCGGCCCCATCATCGTCAAGATCCGCCAGACCCCGGCGCCGCGCTTTGCGGCAATTCGCAGATGCCGACCTGTTTCTTCCAAAAAACTTTGCAGCTTGAGCAGCCATCGGATTCCGTTGGAATCGACGTACGGCGCCTGCGTGACATCCACGAGAACGACGCGGGCGCCGCTGACGCGAACCCGATCGAGAACCTCCTGCGCGGATAAGCCCATTCCATCCAACGGACCGTCGCAGCGCAGCAGCAACACACGTCCCAGAAGACGCTGAATAATACTCACGAGTGAAGCTTGCCTTTCCATGGAAACGCCGCAGGGGCGTACGGGGAAGATCGGCGGAAGTCCGCCGATCCATTTATACCCGCGCTCAAGAGGGCGGCAAACGGATGACGGGGATAAGTTTTATGGCGGGATCAGTTGTTGATCGCGAAGATGGTCAGGCGAGCGCCTTTGACGGCCGGCCCGAACCACAACTCGCCGTCACCAATCATCAGACCGCGCCAGTTAACGAACAGATCTTTCTCATTCTGCTTGGCAACAGCCTTTTTGACACGCGCATTGAAGATCTGCGGATACCAGCGAACAAACTGCGCCGCATCCTTGACCTGCTCCGATTTCCCATGCACACGCGCAATGACGGGAAATGCGATCAGGCTCGCGACTTTCTTGCGGTCGCCATGGCGCACGGCGGTTTTGAGCGTACGCAGAAAGACGCCCACGGAGGCTTCGTCATCAATCCCCGCAGTCTCATATCGATTGGCGGCTTGTGGAGCGGCCATGGCGCGAGGACACGCCATGGAGCCAAAAGCCAAAGCCACGATGACCACAAGAAATGGCATTCGTTTCATGGTTCGCTTCTCCTCTTTCTATCGCTCGGCCCACGCCGAAAGCGCTATAGCCGGAGCAGTTTGCGCTTCGCCATCCGAAACTCTTCTTCAGTAAGCGCGCCCATTTTATGCAGGTTCGCCAGGCGCTCCAGGTCCGCGACCAGATCCGTCGAGGCGGGAGCAGCCGCCTGCTGCGGCTCGCGCGAAAGCGTCGCATAGGAGGAGGGAGAGGAGCGCGCCGGGGCGGAGACGAACTCCATCAGCGCATCGAGCGACTCTTCATGCCGTTCCGGCGCGACCGGAGTTTCGCTGGGAACCACGGGATCGCGGTCCGTCGTCGATTCTTCCAAACCGTGCAAATTCACGGATTCTTCGGCGGCGGGAACGCCATGAAGCTGCTGCATGATGGCGGCGCGCGCCTTGGCGCGCTGGGCGGCTTCCTCAATCGCGGCGCGATCGTCGGCCTCGCGCTCCCGCTGGATCTGCGCCTGGCGCTCGGCCTCGATTTCCTGCTGACGCCGCTCCATGTTCGGGCGATCCAGTTCGAAGCGGACCTTCTTCATAAAAGCGGCGGCCTGCGCCTGCACCCGCTGGTTCTGCGCGGAGCCAAAGCCGACATTGGATGCATTCAGCTCCACGCCGCTGCCGCCGGAAACTGGCAGGATTTTCATTTCGATCTGGACGGGGATTTGCAACTGCTCCCCCGACTGTGTCTCCCGGATCGCGAAACGCGTTCGCTCCTGCGCGAGCACCTTCCACTTCATGGAAGCCGCCGCACGCTGGCAGGCGAGCATTACGACATCCGAGGGCTCCACCATCACAAGTTTCTCTTTAAACGACGCCATCACTGTATCCCCTCTTAGAAATCAACCCATGGGGTTCCATGGTCAGCGCCGCACATGGGGGCGCTATAATTTTCATATTTTAACACGATTTCATACGAACCACAATCGACATACAGAGTATTCCATGTTTTATACGTGTGTGAATGGGTAAGAGTTCATTATATTATGCGCCATAAGGCGCTGCCGAGGTAAAACATTATGAAAGCTCGATACCCAATCCTTGCCGCCATTGGCATTTTTGCCACATTAGGCGCCGCAAGCGCCCAGTCTGCGTCCACCAACGCCGTCGTTGTCGGCGGCACGCCCATCATGCGAGTCCGCACCGCCGCCGGCGGCATGACTCCCGAACAGCGCGCGGATCAGATCCAGCTGCGCGTCAACAAAGTTTTAGGCCAGGGCCCGATTATGGCGTCCGATATCACCGTGGAGCCATCGGGCGGCGAAGCGGTCGTCAACGTCAAAGGACAGCTGCTGCTGACCGCCGACAGGGCGACAGCGCGGTTCAACCAGAGCACCCCCATGGAGCTCGCACAATCCTGGGCAAACAATATGCGCAATATCCTTCCATCGCTGACGCAGCCGAAGTAAACTTCGCATGCATCCTAGATCTGATGGATGTCTCTTATTTCTTTAGAGACTCTCACTGGTGTCCGCTCTTCAAAATAACGCCCAATTGTGCGCCTGTTGCGTTTACGATTGATTTCCATGCGGTAAACCGCAATATGGAAACGGCAAAGAAGATTGCCTCACAGAGACACGAAGAGCAAATCAACGGAGATCATAGAACAATGACCAAAACAGTGGTAGGACTTTTCGACGATCCGATGGAAGCGCAAAACGTCGTCCAAGAACTAGTGAGCGGCGGCTTCTCGCGCAGCGATATCGGCGTCATCGCCAACAATTCCGAGAATCGATACTCGACAGGTACGGTCGCGGGAAACGAAAATTATCAAAGCGCGGGCGATGAAGCCGCGCATGGCGCTGGAAAGGGCGCCGGGACCGGAGCGGTGGTCGGAGGGCTGGCCGGCTTGCTCGTCGGCCTCGGAGCATTCGCCATTCCCGGAATCGGCCCGATCGTGGCGGCAGGCCCGATCGCCGCAGCTTTGGCCGGCGCCGGCGTCGGCGCGGTAGCCGGCGGCCTGCTGGGCGCTCTGACCAACATCGGCGTTCCGGAAAACGAAGCCCATTACTACGCAGAAGGCGTCCGCCGCGGCGGTACGCTGGTGACAGTCAAGACGGACGACGCCTCCGCCGATCGCGCGGCGGATATCTTCCACCATCACAATGCCGTGGATATCGATCGGC
>NZ_JBDSQY010000148.1:0-4036 GCF_039929585.1 Capsulimonas sp. | reverse complement strand
GACCGGAAAATGCCAATCTCCGAAATCGGGTCCCCCAGAATTGGGGCGGAGGGGCCATCTTCTCACAGGACGGAGGGGCCAAATCTTAAATCTGCCCCTGACCGCCATCCACAAACAGTTCGACGCCATTGACGAAGCTGCTGTCGTCGGACGCAAGGAACACGACCGCCTTGGCGATCTCATCGGGCGTGCCGACTCGTCCTAGGGGGATCGCCTTCGCCTGCTCCTCAATGAAGCCCTGGATTTGCTCCTCGTTCAATCCCAGAAGATTGTAGGCGGGAGTCGGGACGACGCCTGGGCTGACGACATTAACGCGGATGCCGCTTCCCTTCAAATCAGATACCCACCCGCGCGCGAACGAGCGAACAGCGGCCTTGGTGGCGCTGTAGACGCTGAAGGCTGGGAAGCCCTTGATGGAAACCAGGGAAGCGTTGATGACAATCGACGCGCCTGCGGACATCAGCGGCAACGCCTTCTGCACCGTAAAGAGCACGCCCTTGACGTTGAGGTCGAACGTCTTGTCATACTGCTCTTCCGTAATGGAGCCTAAAGGAAGCAGCGAGCCGCTGCCAGCGTTGGCGAACAGGACGTCGAGCCGTCCCTTTTCCTTTTCGATCGTGGCGTAAACACGGTCGATATCTTCCAGCTTCGTGGAATCCGCCTGGATCGCCGTCACGTTGCTTCCGATTAGCGACACGGCTGCATCTAATTCCTGCTGACGGCGGCCGGTGATGTAGACATATGCGCCCTCCTCCACGAACCGCTGCGCGGTGGCGAGGCCAATTCCGCTGTTGCCGCCAGTGACAAGCGCGACCTTTCCTTCAAGCTTCTTGGACATAGTGATTCTCCCTCGATTAATATATTTACCTAGCGGTATAGATATACCGCCCCTTGACGCCGTCTGTCAATAGTTATATACTAATAAGTATGGAAATGCAAAAAGAATCTTCGGCGCGGGGCCGGCCTCGCGCTTTCGACGCCGATGTGGCGCTGGACCGGGCGCTGCAAGTGTTTTGGCGGAAGGGGTATGAGGGAGCGTCGCTGTCCGATCTGACGGAAGCGATGGGGATCAATCGGCCGAGCCTTTACGCCGCTTTTGGCAACAAAGAAGAACTGTTTCGCAAGGCGCTCGATCGATACAAAGACGGCCCGGCGTCTTATGTTTGCGGCGCGCTTGCCGAACCGAACGCGCGCCTGTCGATCGAGAAGCTCTTCGCGGGCGTGATTAATCTGCTGATGGCGCCGGAAAACCCGTCGGGATGCATGCTGGTGCAGGGCGCGCTTGCCTGCGGAGACGAGTCGGAGCCGATTCGCCGCCGGCTGATCGAAGAGCGCGCGGCGGGCGAAGCGCGCGTCCGTGAGCGTCTGGAGCGCGGCGTGGCCGACGCCGACCTGCCCGCCGATACCGACTGCGCCGACCTTGCCCGTTTTCTCACCGCAGTGATCCAGGGCATGGATGTGCAGGCTGCCTCTGGAGCCAATCGGGAGGAACTATGGCGCGTCGCGCAGATGGCGATGCGGGCTTGGCCGACAGAGGCGGGGGCTGCGGGAGAGGCGTAAATAGAGGAGATGCACGGGAAAGCCGAGAACAACGAAGATTATGGCGATCACGCAGCTCAGTGTCTCTGGATATCGGTCGATCCGAAGCATTTACATCCAATTTCAGCGAATCAACGTACTTGTGGGCGCCAATGGATGCGGCAAGAGTAACCTTTACCAGTCCATGTATCTCTTAGCCTCCGCCGCCAATGGGGAGTTGGCGCGGGCGCTGGCGGCGGAGGGTGGGATGCCGTCGGCGCTGTGGGCGGGCGGCAATTCCAAAGTCGCTCGAGTCGGCCGTCCGGCGCAAGGCTCCACGGTGATGACATTGGGATTCCGAAGCGGCGATCTCGAATATGAGTTCAGCTGTGGTCTGCCGCCGCCTCTTCCGGTGGAGGGCGCGTTCGCGCTGGATCCGCATATCAAGAGTGAGAAAGTCTGGTTTCACGACAAAAAGAAGCGCGTCGTGATGCTGGATCGCGGACCCGGGTCCGCGTGGCTGCGCGACAGCCGTGGGGAGCGGGTCGATTTTCGGCTGATCCTCACCGCTTCCGAGTCCGTTCTCGCGCAGCTGCGCGAGCCGCACCGATTTCCGCAGCTTTCGGCGCTGCATCAGGAAATGCTGAGCTGGCGTTTCTATCACGGCTTCCGCACGGACGCCGACGCGCCGCTCCGTCATCCACAGATCGGCGTCTTCACGCCGGTCCTCTCGCGTGATGGCTCGGATTTGGCGGCGGCGCTCTGTACCATCATGGCTCTGGCGGACGGCCACGATCTCCAGCGGGCGCTGGAGCAGGCGTTTCCGGGAAGCTGTCTGCTGGTCGACATGAATCGCGGACGTTTCAGCCTGACGCTGCAAATGCCCGGCCTTGCCCGTCCGTTCGACGCCCGCGAACTGAGCGATGGCACGATCCGCTATCTCTGTCTTCTCGCCGCGCTGCTGACGCCAAAGCCTCCGGGCGTTCTGGCGCTGAATGAGCCCGAAACGAGCCTGCATCCCGATCTGCTGGAGCCACTCGCCTACCTCATCGTCCGCGCTTCCCGTGACACGCAGCTGTGGGTGACGACGCACTCCACCATCCTTGCCGACCACATCGCGCGCCTCTCCGGCGTCTCGCCAGTTCGTCTGGAAAAAGTGAACGGCGAGACGCAGCTGGAAGGCGATCGGTTTCCCGAGTTCATCGACCAATACGGCCCGGAATAGCGCTTTAGTTATTCGACGGACGTCGCTTCCAGGCGCTTCGCCGCTGCGATTTCGGCGATCTTGGGGCTGGCGCCGATCTGCTGGAGCAGCCCGAGCATATCCAGGACATTTCGGCCTTCGACGAGCTTTCCATCGCGGATCAGGCCGGTGCACATCCCTTCGATCTTGATGGGGTTGTTTGATGCGGGGATGCCCTGAAACGGGCCGGTGTTCGTCCCGGTCGCCGTGAACCGCACGGCGACATGGTCGCCGCCGGCGATGACATGGCAAACCTCAATGTGCAGGTCAGGAATGGCGGCGCAGAACGAGGCGTGCACCTGTTTCCAGTGCTCGGCGCCGTGTGTCGCCACGCCATCCTCCAGCATGCCGTAGGACACGCCGTCCGGTGCGAACAACTCGTCGATCGTCTCCACTCGCTTCTGGTTCCAAAGCTCCTCAAACCAGCGCCGTATCAATGCTTCGTTTTGTTCCATCGTGACGTTCTCCTTCGGAGCGGGTAGTTGTGAACGTGTCGTGCTTGGCGCTCCATAATTCCAAGCGCCGGCCTCTAATTCCTCTTGCATTTCGGGGATCATGTTTCTGGGTAGATATGTGGAACCAGAGATTTGGAAAGAGGCTCCCCCAATGTCGAAACACGTCGCCGAAGTATTTGTCGAAACCCTGATCGCCGCCGGAGTGAAACGGGTTTACGGACTGGTGGGCGATTCGCTCAACGCCATCACGGACAGCATTCGCACGCATCCAGAGATCGAATGGATCCATGTGCGGCACGAGGAAACGGCGGCGTTCGCGGCCGGCGCTGAAGCGCACCTGACGGGCAGCCTCGCCGTCTGCGCAGGCAGCTGCGGCCCCGGCAACCTGCACCTGATCAACGGCCTGTACGACTGCCATCGCAGCCGCGTCCCGGTGCTTGCGATTGCGGCGCAGATTCCGAGCGCGGAGATCGGCTCGGGATACTTCCAGGAGACCCGCCCGGAGCATCTCTTCCGGGAGTGCAGTCACTTCTGCGAAACCGTCTCCACTCCCGAACAGATGCCGCGCGTGCTGGAGATCGCCATGCGCACCGCGCTCGCCCAGCGCGGCGTCTCGGTCGTGGTCATTCCCGGCGACGTCGCGATGAAGGAATGCCCGACGGAAGCGCATCCGTTCGCCTGGGAATCCGAACCGTCGATCGTGCGTCCGCCGTCCGCCGCGCTGCAAAAAGCGGCCGATCTTCTCAACGCCGCGAAGAAGGTGACGATCCTGGGCGGTATCGGCTGCGCAGGCGCGCACGCCGAGCTGCTGGAAGCTGCC
>NZ_JBDSQY010000147.1:0-10766 GCF_039929585.1 Capsulimonas sp. | reverse complement strand
AGACCTATCCCCGCGCTTCGCGCGCCCTTTCCCCAGCGAGCCGCTGCGCGGGGGGAGGGGCGCGCGAAGCGCGGGAATAGGTCCTACTTCTTGCTCCTCGGATCCAGCGCATCCCGCAGCGCGTCCCCGATAAAGTTCAAACTCAGCACCGTCAGCGATAAACACAAAGCGGGGTAGACGATCAGCGCGGGGTGCGAGCGGCCGTAGCCCGACGACCAGGCGCCACTGATCATTGAGCCCCAGCTGGGCATGGGCGACTGCACGCCGATCCCCAGAAACGACAGGGTCGATTCGGCGATGATCACGCCGGCGATATCGATGGCGCTCGCCACCACAACGGCGGAGAGCAAGTTGGGCAGGATGTGGCGCAGGATGATCTGGCGGTCGGTGAGGCCAATAGCGCGGGAGGCTTCGATGAACTCACGGCCGCGCAGCGAGAGCGCTTGGGCGCGAACCAATCGCGCGAGGCCCGGCCAGCCGGTGACGCCGAGCGCCAGGAAGATATTGCCCAGGCTCGGGCCGCTCACGGCCATGATCAGCATCGCTAGAAGGATATCTGGGAAGGCGAACATGATGTCCGTGAAGCGCATCAGCCACGTGTCCGTCCAGCGGCCATAGTATCCGGCGATCAGGCCGACCAACCCTCCCACAAACACGACGATCAGCTCCACTCCCACCCCAACATACAATGAGATTCGAGCGCCGACGCACAAACGCGTCAGCGTGTCGTAACCACTGTCGTCAGTGCCAAGCCAGTGCTGGGCGGAGGAGTCGGCGCTGTAATCTTCCGTGGGGCGATAGTACGTATAGTGCGAGACCATCGGATAGAAGATCGCCATCAGAATCAAGAAGAGGAGCCAGACGACGCCGGCGAGGGCGAGCGGATGGCGGCGGATCGAGCGCCACGCGGCCTGCGTGGGACGGAGGACCGGGGCGCCGGGAGCCGGAAGCTCCTGGGCTTGGGCGATAACGGGACCGCTCATCGTTTACCCCGTCACTTTCACGCGCGGATCGAGCAGCGCATAAAGAACGTCCACGATCAAGTTGATCGTGACGAAGATGACGGCGAGCAGCAAGATCGTGCCCTGGATCAGCGTGTAATCACGCGTCGTCAGCGAGATGATCGAAGCGCCGCCGACGCCGGGGACGGTGAAGGTCGTTTCCACCACGAACGATCCCGAAAGCAAGTACCCAAACGAAGTCGCCGCCGCCGTCAGCACCGGCAGAAAGGCGTTCTTCAGCGCGTAGCGCGTGAGGATCTTGAACGGGGGGAGGCCGGAGGCGCGGGCGGTGCGGATGTAATCCTGCTGCAATGTCTCCAGCATGGACGAGCGCGTCATGCGCGCGATCAGCGCGGCGGGCCGGGCGGCGAGCACCAGGGCAGGAAGCACCAAGTATTCCGGGCTGCCGTAACCCGCCACCGGCAGCCAGCCAAGTTTGAGGGCGAAGATCAGGATCAGGAGCGGCGCGAGGATAAAGTTGGGGAGCGAGACTCCTACCAGCACGGAGCTCATTAACACTCGATCCAAGAGTTTGTTGGGCTTGAGGGCGGCCGCAATTCCCGACGGCACGCCCGCGAGCAGCGCCACCAGCAACGCGATGACTGCAAGGATGGCGGTCGGGGGAAGGCCGCGCTTCAGCAGGTCGGTGATTGGTATGTGGTTGAGGAATGAGCGGCCAAGATCGCCGTGCAGAAGCCCCCAGAGGTAGCGTTCATAGCGCACGGAGACCGGCGCATCTAGGCCAAAGTCGTGGCGGATACGCGCTAGCGTCGCCGCATCGGCGTGCTGCCCGGCAGCCAGAAGCGCCGGGTCGCCGGGAGAAAGGGCGGCGATGAAGAAGGTAATCGTGCAGATCGCCCACACCGACACCACCGCCAGAACGATACGCTGAAGTAAAAATCGAGCCATGAGGAGATCTTACTTGGCGAGCGTCAAATTTTTATACGGCAGATGTCCCATCAAGCCGTCGTCGATGTTTTGGACGTACGGCTTCACGAGCTCGATGTCCTTCTGATAGTATAGCGGGATCATCGGGACTTCATCCGCCACGATCCGCGCCGCCTCACGGTACTTGGCCACGCGCTCAGGTCCATCGGGCATGGAATCGGCCTGTTCGCACAGCTGATCAAACTTCGGGTTCGAATACCCCGTGTGGTTTTCGGAACCGTGGGTGGTCAGCAAAACCGTGTAGTAGTCCTGCGGGTCCAGGTAATCGGCTGCCCAGCGGATATGATAGGCGTCGAGCTGGTTCTTATGCTCCAGGTCCAGCAGCACCGTCCACTGCGTCCGCTTGCCCTGCACGTCGATCCCCAGGTTGTCCTTCCACATTCCCCGAATCAAGTCTACTGTCTTATCCAGATCGGGATAGGATTCGCGGTAGGAGATCGTGATGGCGGGGAAGCCCTTACCGCCCGGGTAGCCGGCGGCGGCCAGCAGTTCGCGCGCCTTCGCGGGATCGTAGGGAATGCCCTTGAACGAGGGATCGGCGCCGGGGATGCCGACAGGCAAAATGTCCTCGGCCACGTCCAGGTTGTCGCGCAGGACGACATGGCGGATCTTCTGCTTATCCGTTGCATACGCCAGCGCCTGACGCACACGGACATCCTTGAAGGCGGGGAACGTTCCTTGATTAAGGCCGACGTAATAGGTCGCCGCGCGCGGCCAGAACTTCACTTCATCCTTCAGCGTCTTCGAGTCGGTGTCCAGATCGCCCTTCTGCTCGTCCACAATATCGATCTCGCCGTTCACATAGAGCGAATGCCGGGTTGCGGCGTCGATTACGATCCGGCGATCCTGTCCGGCGATCTTCGGCGCGCCGCCCCAGTAAGCGGAGTTCGCGGCGAGGGTCACTTTCTGGTCAGTAGTGTACTGCGTCAGCCGGAACGGGCCGGTGCCCGCGCCCGCCGCCAGGTCCTTGTCAGTCAAGGGCGCATCCAGCTTCGCCTCGCTGGGGGATAGGATATAGCCAGTTGGATACGTCAGCGTGTAGATCCAGTAGGTCTTGGGCTTCTTGATCGTGATCGCGATCGTCATCGGATCGATCACCTTGACGCCCGTCAGTTCCGTCGTCTTGCCGGCGAACAGCTCATCCGAGCCGACGATATCGCCAAGATATGTCAGCGACACAGGAGACTCAAGTTTATTGCTGAAGGCGCGCTTGAACGAGAAGTAGACGTCCTGCGCGGTCATCGGATTGCCGTCCTGAAACTTAACGCCGTCACGCAAATGGAAAGTATAGGTCCGACCGTCCTTGCTGATGTCCCAGCTCTTGGCGAGCGCGCCCGTGACTTTGTTCTCCGGGGTCCACTGCACCAGTCCCTCGGCGACCTGCTGAAGCATGTCGATCGTGGTGCCGTCCTCCACCATGATCGGATCGAAGGTGGTGGGGCTTGCGGTCATCGCGATCCGGAAAACGTTGTCGGAGGGCGCTTTGGCGGCGCGGTCTTTATGACCGCAGCCGGCGGAAACGGCGAGGCACGGAAGCAGCGCAAGCGCGGCAAGGCGAGGACGCGAAATCAAAGGCGTGTCTCCTGGTTTGGGGAACAAATGATGCCAAATTATACCATAACACACAGTGAAATGGCCCGCAGGCGGATGCCTGCGGGCCGGGATTGTGGCGCGCATCGCCGGACAGCAATTAGTGTGTGCTGTGCTTAATCACATGGTGCGTCCCCACGGCGGCGGCGATGCCGCTCATGGTGGGATGGCGCTCCGCAAAGCTGAGCTTCTGATGGTGGCGCTTTTTGTTCGCCGCCGAAACTTTCAGAGCATGATGCACGCCCGCGCCGGCGGCGACTCCCGTTGCGGTCGGATGGCGCTGAATGACGTTCGGATGGGCCGCGTCCGCGAGGCTTGGGAGCACCGAAGCGGTCGTCATACCGACCGAAAGGATCATCAAAGATGCGGCGGCTTTCACGCCTTTGCCATATGTTCGAAAAGTCAAAAATCTATCCTCCGTAGCAAATTACCGCAACATCGCGTGACGGTTACTTAACAAGCGGTTCATACCCACAAATGGTTTCCAAAGAACCAGCTCTTTTATCGGATTTGACAAACACACGTACGATCTGCAAAAATCTCGCATGCAAGTTACCGATCTATGCTCCGTGGAGGAGCTCGATGTCGAGCACACCGTGGTTTGCGGCCAGACGTTTCGCTGGCGTCAGGATGCGGACCGCTGGTGGTCCTGCTTTCTGACGGAGAGCGTGACGCGACGCCCCTTCCTCGTGCGACTACACTCCGAAAACGGACGTGTTCTCTGCCAGGCCGATCCCAATGATCTTCCCTGCGTCCGAAGCTATTTTCGCCTCGAAGTCGATCTGGCGCAATTGACGGAAGAGTTTTTGGGCGCCGACCCGAACATCGCCCCAGCCGTCGCCGCCTTTCCCGGCCTGCGCGTGCTGCGCCAGGACCCCGTCGAATGCCTATTTTCCTTCCTCTGCACCTCCGCCGCGCCGCTGCATCGCATCCGTAAAGGCATCGACGGTCTCTGCCGCCTGCTCGGCGAACGCCATGACGGCCCAATCGGCGAACCGCACTTCGCATTCCCCACACCCGAGCGCATCGCCGAGACCGACATCGCCGACCTGCAAGCCCTCGGCGTCGGCTACCGAGCGAGATACCTCCAAGCAACCGCGCGCCAGGTCGTCGCATACGGCGGCGCCAGCTGGCTGCTCGCCCTGCGCGATGCGCCTTATGAAGACGCAAAAACCGCCCTGCTCACCCTCACCGGCGTCGGCGAAAAGATCGCCGACTGCGTCTGTCTCTTCTGCCTGGATAAGGACGCGGCAATCCCTGTTGATACCCATGTCCGCCAGATCGCGGAGCGTTACTATCTCCAGGGCGCCGCGCCAAAGTCGCTCACAAAGAACAGCTACGCCTTGATCGGCGATACGATTCGGAATCGCTTCGGACCAATGGCCGGCTGGGCTCAGCAATATCTCTTTTATGCCGACACTTTTGAGAAAAAAGCCTGGAGCGCATACGAAGCGCAGTATCGCTGCGACGTCGGCGGCGAGCCAAAATAAACAGCGCGGCGCTTGCCTCTGGTAGGAGGAGCGCCGCGCTGCTTATTTGATCCCGTATGCCCCTGAAACTTACTTGGGCGTTACGGTAAACCGCGCGGGAACGGAGTTATTCGAATATCCAGGATTGAAGACGCGCGCGAAGTGCGAGCCCGCCGTGGAGCTGACCGCGCTCGGCAGCACGATCGTCAGCTTCGTGGACGAGACGAACGTCGTTGTGACCGAAGTCGTATCGTTGATTTTCACCAGCGAGCCAGCCTCGAAGTTCGCTCCCGTCAGCGTCAACGTCACACTCGCCGCCCCAGCCTTGAACGTGCTGGGGGTGATGGCGGTCAGCACGGGACGCGGGGACACCACGAAGCTCTTCGGCTCAGACGCTCCACCGTCGGCGAAGCTGTTCACAACGCGAATGGCGTAACTTCCATTTTGCGCCAAGATGGCGGCGGGAATGGACACAATCAGGCGATTGGTCTGGATGGACGTCGGCGTGGCGGAGAAGCCGCCATTGAATGTCACCTTCGATCCCGCCGTGAACCCCGTCCCGTAGATGTAAAGCGAGAGACTTGCCAGCCCAGCGCCGATACGATCCGGGGTGACACTGCTGATCACGGGCATTGCCCGCGCCACGGTGAGGCGCACCGGAGCCGAGTATAAGTTCACACCTGGATTTACAACACGCACGTAATACTGGCCGGCGCTCGCGGTCACGGCATCCGGTAAATAAGCCGAAAGTAGGGTGTCAGACATCACATTCGCCGAAACCGTGTAGAGATCGTTGATGGTCACGACAGCACCGGTAACGAAGTGATAGCCAGTAAAGTAAATCAGTGTATGGGCGCTTCCCGGATCGATACGGGATGGGGAGAGACTCGTGATCGTCGCCTGCCCACGGATATTCCCTACACTTAGCTTTACTGCGACTTCGTCCCAATTACTTTGAGGAGTTGCGGGATGATTGGGATGATACCCCCCCGCCGTCGTGGTGACAACACCATTCGTTGAGCCGCAAACATACGCATCCAGCTTGGCGTCCAATGCAACGGACGTAAATCGATCGTCTCCTGAACCGCCAAAATATGTCGAGTAAAGCAGCCCAGACTTACCAAGTTTAGGAGTATCAATCTTCGTAAAGAAGCCGTCGGTATATCCCCCTCCGTAATTCAATTGAGCGGCGTCCGCAGTAACGGGGAAAGTAGGGGAAGATGTCATTCCAGCGATGCAGGCGACATCATCTCCCGCAAGGGCGACTCCAAGACCTTGACTAGAGTATTCTCCGTTTAAATACGTCGAATATAAAAGGGCGGATCCATCAAAGCTGAACTTCGCTAAGTAGGCGTTTACAGTAAACGCAGTAGGACGATACGCCGTAGCGGTCGTGGGCAAGGTCGTATCTGAGGATCCAACAACATAGGCGTTTCCGGCGCTGTTAACCGCAATGGCGTATGCATCAGTCATTCCTAACGTGTTGACGGTGGCGGAATGATAGGGAGCAACGCCTAAAAGCGAGGAATACAGGAGAGACGCTGTCCCGCTCTTTCGCACATCGAATTTGCACACGAATGCGCTTTTTGATCCCAAATGCTGCTTTTGAAATGCGGAAACGGTTGTTGGAAAATGGCTGTCTGCATTGAAGTTGTCGGAGGAGCCGCAGAGAAACACAAGGCCGTCTTGAGAAACGGCGACTCCTGTTCCGAAATCATTTTCTCCACCTCCGATCAAACTGGAATAGATCAGATTGCCGCCAGAGGCATTCAATACGGTCAAAAACGCGTCGAAGCTTGCTGAGGCCGGCGCTGTCTGAAAGGCTCCGGCGGTCACGGGATACGAACCGCTTGCGGAGCCCGTGACATAGGCGTTACCTGCGGCGTCAATTGCGATCGCATTTGCACTCGCATTCGCTGAGCCTAAATAAGTCGAGTAAAGCAGCTGATTGCCCGCCGGGTTGAGTTTGAAGACAAACCCCGTCGTAGAAGTCCCAGGCGTTTTACAAAACGCAGCGGATGTTACGGGAAAATCGGTGGATTGTGTTGTGCCGGTGACATAGGCATTCCCACCGCTGTCCACTTTGATATCGGCGGCAAAATCCCATATGGACCCACCGAAATAATTCGTGTACAGCGCGCCAGTCCCGGTGGCGTTTAACTTAGTCACAAAAATATTTTGGTAAGCTGTCAAATTGACAGAACTGTTTGGAGGCGTAGGCCCTTGAGGCGGTATTGTGGTTCCGGTAATATACACTTCTCCGGCGCCATTAACTGCAATCGGGTTGCGGTTCCCATTGTCTTGATAGAAAAGCCCCAGATAGGTCGAATACGCCAGCACAGGATCGATGACGAGTGCTCGGTTATGGTCGTAAGCGCCTACCGAGAAGGCAACGCGATTGCCCGGCATCAATTTATAAGCGCCGTTGATTGCGCGGCGTGACACTCCTGCTCCCTGGTAGATTACGGGCTTGCGCCACACGATTTGCTGATCCCCAAGCGCAATCACCAAATCCCCCGAGCGGTTGACGCTTATTTTGCGTGAGCCAGTCACGGCAAATCGGATCGCCTTTGGGTCGGCGTGCGGGGCGAGCACGAAGTCATACTCCATCTGCCGCTGATTGCCGTAGTAGACAAGATCCGTGCCGGGATAAACATCGGTGTATCGGACGCGTGCATACGTGGGGATATCCGTACGCCATTGGGAGGGATCTTTGCCGATGAAGCAGTTGACCTTACCGGGAAGCTCTTGCTCGCCGGCGCTTTTCGCGTTCGGGTTCGCATGATCGAGACGCATGGTCAAGACAGAAGCGAGCGGCGCTCGTTTCTCTGGGCTGGAGAGCGTAAAGACCGCGCCCTGAGAACTGAGCTGCAAACCGTAGTTCCCGCCGCGCGCGAGGAAGTTGACGTTAGTGTGGGCCTGTCCACGATTGGCTTCAAACGAGATGGGAAGGCTCCCATAAGCTTGCGGCGTAATGGCGAGCCCGTGGGCAGCTTCAGCAATGGCGCCTGTGGCTCCCATTAGGCTTAAGCAGCCAATCACAGCGCTCAAAGAATAACATTTTGAGACAGTAATCATATAATTGTCTTTCAGCTATGAGGCGAACGGTAGGAAAACGATTGTTGAGGAGACATTTACCAAAGTATAACACAAGCAAGTTGGGCAATCTACTGAGTCTGGCAAGAAACAATAAAAAATGCGCCTGCCTCTCTGAAGGAGAAGCAGGCGCAGGGTGTGCAGCGGAAACTACGGAGCTGGGACTACCGTAAATTTCTGAATGCCTGAGTTGTTCGCATATCCAGGGTTGATGACGCGAGCGTAGTAAGTACCCGGCGTCGAGGCGACCGAGGTCGGCAGAATGATCGTGATCTGCGTGGGCGTCACCGAAGTCGGCGTCACCGTAATCGTGTCGTTGATCGTGACGGTCGCGCCGTTTTCGAAGTTCGAACCGTTCAGCGTCAGCGTTGTCGGATTGTCGGTCGCGCCGACCGTAGTCGGCGACACGCTCGTCAGCGCCGCGCGGGCCGCCACGGTGAAGTTGGCGATCACCGACGTTCCGCCGTTGTCGGCTCCATTGACGACCCGCACCTGGACATTGCCGACCGTCGCCAGCAAGTTGGCGGGGACCGGGGCGATCAGGCGACCGGATTGGTATGTCGCATCCACCGGCGAACCGTTGTTGAATGTGACTTTCGAACCGTTGATGAAGCCCGTGCCGTAGATGTAGAGGTTGAGGCTCGTGAGGCCCACGACAACCTTGTCCGGCGACAGGCTGGTAATGACCGGCTGTGCGGGAGCGACGTTGTACTGAGCGGCATTGGAGATGTTGCCAGCACCAACGTTCACTACACGCAGGAAGTAAGTGCCGTTTGTCGTCGCGAGGGACGCTGGCGCCACGACCGTGATTTCCGTGGTGGATTTCACAGTACAGGCGACCGTCGTGGTGTCGTTAAACAAGACCGTGGCGCCAGGCTGGAAGCTTGTGCCCGTGATCGTCATGGTCGTGTTCGGTCCGCCCAGAGCCAGCAGGTGAGGAGTGAGCGCCGTGATTGTCGGGCGCGCCGCAACGGTCAGCATAACGGTATTCGAAGATCCGCCCGCTCCTTGCGTGTTGACGACGACAACTGGAACCTGTCCGCTCAGCTGTACCGCCGAGGCTGGGATCGGTACGACGATCTTGGTCGTCGTAATGGATATCGGCGTTGCGGATACTCCTCCAAACGTGACTGTCGAACCGGGAATGAAGTTCGCCCCATTGATCGTCAGGCCCGTCCCGCCTGCCGTCGTGCTGACAGCGGTCGGGATGATATTGCTGATGACAGGCGACAGCGTCTTAAACACCACATTGTCCGTGGAAGTATTGGACACGCCGGGGTTCTGGACCCGAAGCGCGTAGCTGCCGACTACGGAGATTAACGCCGCCGGAACGGCAACCGTGATCTGGGTGGGCGTAACGCTGGCGGGTACGGTGGGAGTCGCGCCGTTGAACGTCACTTTCGCCTGCGGAGTAAAGCCAGTACCGGTCAGTGTCAAGACAAGACCGGTGTTGCCGATACCGGAGGACGCCGGGGTGACGGACGTGAGCGTCGGCTTCCCGGCGATGGTCAGTGTCGCGGGCGCTGAGATTCCGCCAGGAGCGGTAGTATTGACCACGGTCACCGCCACACTGCCATTCGAAGCAAGCAGAGCGTCGGGAACGGGGACCTGGATCAGCGTGGTCGTCACATAAGTCGGGATCACCGGCGTGGCGCCGTTGAACGAGACTTTGGATGCGCGCTGGTAACCGGAGCCGCTGATCGACAAAACCACTCCCGTCGTCCCAGGAGCGACGACGCTAGGACTGAGGCTGGTAATGACCGGCGTAGCCACGGTGAATCTCTGTGGCTCGCTGTCGGATGGTGAGCCGAGGTTATGAACCCGCACGTCGTAGGCGCCGGCAGTCGTGAGGACCGAGGTCGGGACGGCTACCGTGATCTTTGTCGAGGTGATGGAAGCAGGTGTGACCGGTGCGCCGCCATTGAAATTCACCGTCGCCGTCGGGGCGAACGCGGAGCCTGTCAGGGTCAGCACAGTACCGGTCGTTCCTACGCCGACAGTCGCAGGCGTCAGCCCAGTCAACACGGGCGCTGCAACGGGCGGGAAGGAAACGGCGCTCTTGCTCGCGACGCCGTTCGCGCTCACGAAGAGGCTGTAGCTGCCAGCGGGGAGCCCGGCGGGCGGCGTAAACTTACACGTGACGGGCGTGTTCCCCGTCCAGATGGCGCGTGTGCTGAAGTCATACGACTTGCAGAAGTAGACTTTATCCGTCGCGTCCTTCAAAAACACGATCGGGAAGTTCGTTGAGTCGAAAAAGTCGTCGCCGTAGTTCGAGCCAAACGAGCGCCCGGTGATCTGCGTACCCGTCAGCGTGTAGGATCCATCGATATTAGGCGTCACGGAGGTGACGGCGGGGCGCCACTCGTCCTTCGGGCCAGTTCCGGCTTCCGAAATGTACACGGCGAGGTCACTGCCGCGAGTGTACATGATCTGCCCGCCGGGAAGCGGCATCAGGCGCGTCGTGAAGGCTTGCCCGGCCCGGCCTGCGGGAGGATCTGGGAGGGTTGCGTAGCTATTGGTCGCCGGATCGTACTCGTAGTAAGTTCCGGGTCCAAAAATGTCGTCACTGGGCGTGTCGGAGGCGACGACAAGCACCTTGCCGTTGATTTCCATCGCCGAAGGTGTATCACCGGCGGTATCGCCGTTCGGGTACGGCGCCGCC
>NZ_JBDSQY010000146.1:0-20008 GCF_039929585.1 Capsulimonas sp. | reverse complement strand
GCCCCCGCCAGCGGGGGCGCGCAAAACTTCAGGAGCGCCAGCAGCCGCCGTGGCTTCCGGCGCACTGCGCTTGCGTAACAATGCTGCACGTTGTTTCATGGGTTACTCCCAGGGTTGCTCACTGCGTCATACCCAGCCCGCCACTTCCGAATCCGTGAGCGTTTTGTCCAGTTTAGCATATTCCGACTGCGCGGCGCGCAGTACGTGGACCATGCCGATCTCGGCGCCTTCGTCGGCGGCGAGAAAAGCGGCGTTCAAAGCGATATTACGGATATTGCCGCCCGCCATGGTCAGCCGCGCCAGTTTCTGCGCGTCCAGATCATGCGTCGGCGCGTCCGCCGGAAAGACGCGCCGCCAGATCTCGGCGCGCTGTACGGGGTCGGGAAACGGGAACTGCACCACGAAGCGCAGGCGACGCAGGAACGCCGTATCCAATGCGCTTTGCAGGTTGGTCGTGAGGATCGCCAGCCCCCGATAACTTTCCATTCTTTGCAGCAGATAGCTCACTTCGATGTTGGCGTAACGGTCGTGGCTGTCCTTGACCTCGCTGCGCTTGCCGAACAGGGCGTCCGCCTCGTCGAACAAAAGCACCGCGCCGCCCTCTTCGGCGGCGTCGAAGACCCGCTTCAAATTCTTCTCGGTCTCGCCGATATACTTGCTGACGACCGAGCTCAGATCGATTCGATAGAGATCGAGACGAAGCTCGCGCGCGATCACCTCGGCGGCCATAGTCTTACCTGTACCGCTCGACCCGGCGAAGAGGGCGCTGACGCCAAGCCCGCGTGAGCCCTGGGCGGCGAAGCCCCACGTCTCATAAACCGTGGCGCGCTGCCGGACATGGGCGGCGATATCGCGCAGGATCAGCCGCTGGGCCTCGGGCAGTACGAGATCGTCCCAGCCGGCGTGGGATTCGATGCGCTGCGCCAGATCGTCCAAGCGCGGACGCGCCTGCGACCGGACGGCGTCCCACACCGCCGCTTTAAATGTCCCCGCCGTGTCCTCGGGCGCATCGGGATCCAGAGCCGACTGGGCGACAGCGGCCAGCGCTTCAGCGCCGGCCGCGCGGATGGTCTGCGCGCCGACATCGAACTGGGAGGTCAATATCTCCACATGACCGTTCAGCGCATGGGCGTCGCCAAGGGCGCCGCGCCACAGGACGCGCTGCTCGGCGATCGTCGGCTTACGGACATCAAATGAGACCACCGGGCGCAGTCCCGGGCGGCGGCGCTCCCGAGTGGCGACAAACACAACGCCCGGAGCGCGCTCGATAAGCCGAGTGACAGCCGCGCCGCGCGTGGCGTCTGAAGCATCCAGATCGTCGCAGTCAATCAGCAGCGCAAGGCCTCCGAGCGCCGCCTCGCGCTCCCAGATCCGCAGCATCGCCTCCCCGTCGGCGGGACTGGCCGGAAGCGCGTCGGGCGCGGCGATGCTCAATCCGCGCCCAATCGCCGCCGCCGCCGCATGCGCGATCATGATCTTCGCCTCCCGGTCATCCCCGCAAAGCTGAATGACCGGCAGCGCCGACGCCTCCCCAGAAGACGACCAGGCCGCAACGATCTTTTTCACGACCTCGCGATGGGATGGGACCAATTCGTCCGAACGCCGCGACGGCTCGATCAGCCCGGCCAGGCGCTCGTCGGGATACTCCACGCCGGTCAAGAAGTGCAACACGCGCTCCTGGATATGCATGGGGGCGGCGGTGAGAGAGCTGGAGGGGGAGAGGTCGATCAGCTTCGCGCGGCGCAGGGGCGCGGTCGGCGCGAGGGCGTTCCAGTGGGCGTCCGGCAGCGCCGCGAGCGCGAGGCTGAAGGTGGGATAGGCGCGTGTGGGATCGCCCTGCGCCTCAGCGCAGAGCAGGGCCCATCCGGCGGAAAGCTCCATCCCAGCGCAGAGCAGCAGAATGTCGCGCTCGAAGGAAGACAGACCAAAGACGCGGCAGACATGCCCGAGCGCGGACGCATCCGGCCCCGCGTTTTCTTCCGGCGACGAGGGCGGATTTGCGGCTTGGTCCCCACCCTTCACATGCGCGACATGGCGCTCCAGCGCGCGGCGCACGCGCGCGAGCGCCGCCGCGAGCGCCTGCTGGTTTTCCTCATGCCACCGATTGAGCTGGCTCATTTGGCTTCCCCGCCGGGACGTCTTTTTGGATCGTCACCATGACTTTATAGATCGCCGAAGGGCGGTAACGGGCCTGCAAGGTCGTCCACAAACGCGAGATCTCATCCAGGTTCATCGTCTGCGGCAAAATCTTAATCTGCTCCAGCCGATCGAGCAGTTTCGGATCGGCGAGCGTCGCCGCCATCGGGTTGACGACCCGGCCGCCCTTGTTCGAAGAAAGCGCCGTCAGAATCGACCCGATCGTCTCACGCGTCAGCGTCCCCTGCTCGCTCAGCAGCGTCAAAACGCAGCCGAGCAGCACTTCGATCTGCAAGTCCTGCGCCCCATAAGCCGTCACCAGATAATACAGCTCCAAGCTCACGGGATACCCAACGCCCGCCTCCTCTGGATCGGCGTGACGGCTCTGCGAGTACAGCCCCTTGGGCTGTACTTGATAGAGAAACAGATTGATCTGCGGCTTCTCATCCGCGCCGGTCGTGATCCGGTCCGGGGACGACGCCGAGACGACGGCGTCCCCACCGATACTGGTCGTGACGGCGCGATCGACGAGACCGTTCTCGACGATGTTCTTCAAAATGGCCGTCACCGATGCGAGGATCAAGCTATGCGCCATGGGTTACTCGTTTCTATTGCGGGGAAGATGCCCCCGGACCATTCTGGAGAATTCAGAATTCGCCCCTCCGCCCACAGATTTAGGATGGCCCCTCCGCCCCAATTCTGGGGGACCCGATTTCGGAGATTGGCATTTTCCGGTCCCCCAGAAGTAAAGTACAACGGGCTAAAGCCCAATGCTTTTGAAAGAAATTCGGATCTCTCGGATGCAGTCTCACAGGAATTCACTCGTCAAAGAGGCTTCGTTGACCAGACAGCGTGTCTGTTTCCTGAATATGAGATTCTTGATTGTCAGTTTCTTGATTACGAATATCTTGATTGCGAATATACTGACGGATCACTCGCTCCTGTGTCATGCCGACCGTCTCCGCAAAATAACCCTGCGCCCAGAACGAGTCGCCCCAAAGAAACTCGTCCAAATCGGGAAACTCCTGCCGAAGACGATAGCTCGTTCCGCCTTTCAAACGCTGCATCACATCAACGCTGCATCACATCACTGATGCGATCGCTGGCGTGGATTTGCAAAAGCAAGTGGACATGATCGGACTGGATCGCCAACTCATGAATACGCCATCGGTTCACAGCAGAGGCATGGTGAAGCAATTCCTGTAAGCGATGCGCGATCACTCCCGTCAGCAAACGCTGCCGGTACTTAGGGATCCAGACCAGGTGGTAACGTAAGCAATGTTTCGTATGTGCGCCGGTCCAATAACGACTGTCCGGGATATCGGAACGACTGTCTGGAATATCGGGAGCATCCATGAAAAGAGTATATCACGCAAGCCTTCCAAGCCAAGAGTAAATTACGCAAAACCGATGCTCAAGAGAGCCGATTACGCAAAGCCAATGCCCCAATTCGATTTACGCTTTCGACGGCGCAGGCAATTATAGAGCGAGTGAAGGGGAGATAGGTATGCCCCCCCGCGTGGCAATGGTTCCCAGGACGCGCTTCCCCACCCAGGCTAAAGCCGGGGGAACCCGCGCGCAAGGCATTGGGGCGGAGGGGCCGGAATTCCCTAAGTATGCAGGGAAACCGAAGCCTAATTACCGCCCCGCCCTACTAATCATCTTCTGCGCGTCCGACGCAAGCTGTTCCCCAGGCGGCGCCCACTTGAGTGTCTGCTTCCACTGATCGACCGCTTTGTCCTTCTGGCCGCCATTATAGAGCGTGATCCCGTAGTTGTAATACGAGAGCGCGAGGCTCTTTTTCGTGAAGTCGTCGTCGGGCTTCGCGGTCAGCGCCTGGAGGCGCATCTTGATGGCGTCGTCGAACTTCTGGCTGCGCCCGGCCTCCGTCGCTTCATTGTTGAGCGTGGTTACGAGGCCGTCGCGCGCTCTCGTGTTGGTGGGATCGATGTCGAGCGCCTGCTGGAGCAGGGAGACCGCTTCGGCGTACTGCCCCTGGCTGCTCAGATCGTAGCCCTGACGTGTCAGAGCCATCGACTTGCCGGGGTCGGCGATGGGAATCGAAGGTCCAGGCCCCGGACCTGGGCCAGGCCCGGGATTATTGTGCTGCGTCTGGTTCTTGCGGATCTGCGCTTGGCGCTGAGCTTCCAGCTGCGCCGCGCGGCGGGCTTCAGCCGCGCGTAAGGCGGCGAGGCGCTTTGTGGCGGCCGCTTCGGCCTGCGCGGAGGCGAGGCGCGCTCGCTCGGCGGTCTGCGCCTGGAGCGCGGCTTGGCGCTTGGCGGCGGCTGCCTGCTGGGCAGCCTGGGCAGCCGCCTCTTTTTGGCGAGCGGCTTCGGCGGCGAGCTGCGCGTTGCCGGGGTCGGTCTGCGCCTGCTGCTGCGCTTTTTGAGCGGCCTGCTGGGCGGCGGCGGCCTGCGCGGCGGCGTCTTGTTTCGCGGCTTCGGCGGAGGCTTGATTAGCAGCGGCTTTTTGCGCGTCCGCCGCTTTTTGTGCGTCGGCCTTTTGCGCCGCTTCCTGCTGCGCGGCGCGGACCGCCGCCATCGGGTCGCCGATGTTGACGCTTCCGCTCGCAAGAATCGGCTTGTTGTCCGAAGAATACACGGCGACCGAAAGCGGACCAGGCGGAGTCGTGCGTGGGATGGAGAGCGAGATCGTGTCATCGGTCCATTTTCGCGCCGTCGCCGGATCGCCGCCGAGGTAGATCTTGCCCTTAGCGCCTAACCCGCCGCCGCGAAGCTCCAGCACCTCGCCCGGCATGAACTGCCGGCTGGGAAGCGCCAGAAACGAATTGCCCTGGACCACGACGCGCGGCGGATTGCCCACCTGAATGTCGATGTTCGACGACGACGACGGCAGCAGCGGCGTCAGGAACGGCAGGAAGCGCACGAAGCGCTGCACGGACAGGCGCGCCTTTTTGCCGTCGAGATCGGTGGGCACGGTGACCTGGGCGCGATGCGTATCGACCCCAAACTTCACCGCCGTCTCCTGGCCGTTCAGCATGATCTTGGAGCCAGGGAGCCATTCGCCCCGGACAGGGAGCTGCCCGCCCGCCGCGACCTGGGTGCTCATCGGCTCGATCCGGACATTGTTGCGCCAGACGTCTTCGTACATGATCACCAGCAAGTTGAAGCCCACGACCAGGCCGATTACGGTCATCAAAAGGTTACGCAGAGCGCCGTTGCTGCGGGTGAAGAAGTCGGTCAGCTTTGCCGGAATCGGCGGGCAGTAGTTGAGCGACCTATCTCCGGGAAGGCGCTGCGTCTCATCGGTATCGCGCGCGACGACCGCGCCCCACCCTTCGTAAGACGCATCCGTCAAAGGAGGCGCGACGGACGGCGCATCCACGCGAATGGCGTTGAGCAATATCGACTGCGCCGTCACCTCGCCCCGGAAGATCCGGAGACGGGTCGCGGCCTTCAGCGGCACAGTCCGCTGCACGCCCATACGCGGCTCGTCGCCCGCCGCGCTGCTCAGCATTTCGCCCGGCTCCGGCGGCGGCACGGCGAGCAGCAGCGCCGGGGCCTCCAGCAGTAAGTCCTTTGGGCGCGGCATCTGAAGATCGCAGTACAGCCAGTCGTTGCCCTCATTGGTGACGACCACTTCGAACTCAGCCGAACGGCGCAGCAGGCCGACGCGCGGCTGCTCGGGCGCCATGTCGATTCCCCACTTGTAGAAGGGGCGGATCGTGGCGACAGCCGGCAGCTTGGCGACGCGCTCACCACGACGGCCCGTTCCTGTCGCGCCGATCACCTGCGTCTCGACTTCGACCGTGTAATGATACAGGCCGGCGCGGGATTCGGGGGTCTGCGGCACATTGAAGCGCAACAGGACATCGCGCGTGCCGCCGCGCGGCACGTAGAGCTTGACCCAGCGGTCGTGCGGACCGCGCTGATCGGGCTTGCCGGCGGGCGGAGCGTTTTCGGCCTTGTCGCGGCTTGGGGGCAGCGCAACGATCGTGCACCAGCTGTCCTGCCAGAACGGCTCGTCGCAGCGGAGCTTTATTGTGTAGGCGTTCTCACGCGGCGTGTCGTTGGTAAGGCGCACGACGGCGCTGCCGGGGATCGGCTGGGTCTCCGGGATCGGCCAGACCGGCGGGCGCATTCCCGGACGCCCCGGGACGATTTCGACTTCAGAATGGAGCAGTTTCATGGTTGGTCTCCTTACTGCCCGCTCGTGAGGTTGACGGTGACGACCGGCCGGGTGGCGTCGGTGGTCACGAAGACGATGCGATCAGCCGCGCCAGCTTCCGCCGTGGGACGGCGCTTGATCAACAAATGCTCCACGCCGCCTTGTTCGATCGATCCCGAGTTCTTGATATAAGAGAACTGGAACGCCGAGGTGTCGTGCAGCCCCTTGGTCAGCCACCAATCAATACGCGTCGACTGCGGCGACATGTTACGCAGATCCAAACGCGCATATCCCGACGCCGGAACGACCAGGTTCAGATCGGTCCCCGTCAAAGGCTGATGCGTCACCGCGTCGGTCACGAGCAGCGGCGTATCCCCGCGCGTAAAGATGAAAGACACCACGGCGTCCCGGTCCCCGCCGCCGATCCAGCGGCTGATCCGATAGTTGTTCGTGACCTTGCGATCCTGGCTGCTGACCGTGACTTGATCGGAATAGGCGCCGCTTCCCGCCTTCACGGCGCTCAGGATCGGCGTATCGCCGTTGCGCCCCGTCAGGCGCAGCAGCGCGAGAGGCGCCGCTGTCCATTTCAGCGTCAGGTCTTTTTTCTCTCCCGCCGGAGTCGCCACCCAGTACTGCCCCGCCTCGTCCTGATAGGCTCCCGGAACCTCCAGCGACGACGCGCCTCCGGAAAGGTAGAGCATCAGCATCAAAACAATCGGGACCATGACAAACCAGGGAAACGGCAGCAGACGCCATCGGGTCGCCGTGAGATCGACCGTGTTGCCCGGCTTGCCGCCGTTCAGCGGGTCCGTGACGGGAGCGGCGCTGACCCGCACCTGATGAGCCTCTCGAAACCCGAACCACCAGATCCCACGCCGCCGCAGTTTGAGCCGAATGGACACCGGCTGCGGGGCGCGACCGGACGCCGGGGAGCGCAGCGTATCCAATTCCCGATCGAAGAGATAGCGCCACTGCGCCGTCTCATAAATAAACTCCGGCCCCGCCGGTTCGGTAGAGTTCGTCCGGGCCTCGGGCGACTTCACCGCAATCCGAAACGCCGTATCGGCGTTCCCGGCGCTATCGACGGTCAATGGAAAATTGACATCACAGCCGACTGGGCCGACGGTCACCGAGGCCATCTTCGCCGCAAGCCGCACAGCGGGCGTCGCCAGCACCGAGAGCGTCAGCGACACCGGCGTCAGCGTTCCGCCCTGCAAGCCCACCGTCACCAGGAACGGATAATCGCCCGGCTCGGCGTTCTTCGGCGGCGTCAGCCGTATCGAGACTTCGCCGCGCCCATTGCGCGTGAGGTTCACCTGATCCTGCACGAGCGAAATCCAGCCCAGGTCCAGTGATCTATCTTCGTCGAGAATATACGTCCGCTCCTGTGCGCTGTCGTTGATAAACGTGAAGCGCACCCAGCGCGACTCGCCCGGGCAGAGCGAAATCACCGTTCCATCGGTCGGATCCACAATGGACGGCTCCGCCGGCGCCTGCTCCTCTTCCTCCTCCGGTTCGGGCTCGTTGTTACGGCGAGGATTGGGATCGTAGTCAATCACAGGCAGCTGATCTTCGACCGGCTCAGGCCTCGAAGGAGGAGGAGGCGGGGGCGTAACCGTCTCCACGACCGGCGGCTTCGGCGGCGCAGAGACAATCGGCTCCGCCACGGGCGGCTTCGGCGGTACAGGCTTCATGGGTTCCGTCACCGGCGGCGGCTTGACCTCAGGAACAATGGCCGGCGTCCATGACTGCACGGTTGGCGCTTCCGAATCTTCGTCCGGCGGATACTCCACCACCTGCGGCTCGGCGATGGGAGGCGCTATGACCTGCGGCTCCACAACTGGAGCCACGGCCACCGGTTCGGGCGCCGCTTTTACGGGAGCCACTTTGGTCTTCGGCGTCTTCTTAGGAACCAAGGGAGTGGAAACAGGCGAGGTCTCGACGACCGTCTCAGGCGCCACTACCCGATGCTCGATTGACGGTTCCACCGCCGGAACCGCAGTCCCCACCTCAATCGTCGGCTCAGGCTCGGCGACAACGGTCTCCGGCTCTTCCAGTGCCAGAGCAGGCGTAACGCGCAGAATGAGCGAAACGACGCCCGCGCCGACCGAGGCGCCGCCGGAAATCACGGACACTCGGAACGGGTAATCGCCGGGCGCAGCCTCGCGCGGCGGCGCCAGCGCAAGACGAATGCATCCACTCCCGCTCGCCGCCGCCCACGTGGAGCAAGGCTCACCGGTTCCGCTTACCCAATCCTCCGACGGCAGCCCATCGGCCTGAAGGTGAAACCCCGCGACATCCGGACTGTCGTTCACAAAATCCCACTCGGCCTCGATCCGCCCGCCCGCAGGGACGGTCAAGATCGTCCCCGACCCCGCGTTGCGGGTCGGATTGGGAAGCGGCTCGCCGGTCGTACTTGCTTGAAGCGCCAACTCGATCTCCTTAAAATACACTTACAAAACTTTTGCGAAGCAGAGTGATCTATCCTCGTCTACCCGTTATGACCTACCCCGGCGCTTCGCGCCACCCCTCCCTTGAAGCAGGGAAGGGTATTAGGAATTGATGTCGCAGACGGCTTTCGTCCGAGAATCTCTTTTTCAACCCTTCCCTGCTTCAAGGGAGGGGGTGGCGAGAAGCGACGGGGTGGGTCACTCAATGGGCCGGTCGAAGGCCGGGATAGGCTATTATAGAGAGACCGAAGCGCCGAGACAGGCTACTTCGTCGCGCCGGCCATGGCTTTGTCATTGATGGTCGCTTCGGCCAAAGCCGTCAGATTGAGGTCCGTTTGCTGCTCTTCGTCCAGCGTGGTCTGAAGCAGTGCGGCGGCATCGTCATAGCCCAGGGTCTTGGCGAAGGTGCGGACTGAGCCGTAACCCGCCATTTCGTAGTGCTCCACGCGCTGGGCGGAGGTGATCAGACCGGCGTCCTTGACGTACGGCGTGGCGTCTTCCTTGATCATCTCGGCGCCTTCGGCGACGAGACCCTTCATCGCTTTACAAACCTTGCCAGTCGGTTTTTCGCCAAGTTTCTCGAAGATTTGCTCCAGGCGCTGCACGTGGACTTCGGTCTGCTTGATATGTGTTTGGAACGCCTTCTTCAGCTTCGGGGAGGTGGCGGTGTCCGCCATCTTCGGCAGAGCCTCCAGAATCTGATGCTCGGCGTTATAGAGGTCTTTGAGTTCGTCGATATAAAGGTCGTTCAGTTCTTTGAGTTCCATGGTTTGTGTCTCCTTGAGGGTGCGTTGTCGCTTCCGATTTGTTCTTCCCGAAAGAAAATTTCGGTAAACCACGCGGCCTTACGGTTTATCGTTTGTTGACACCCATTTCTGTGATACGGTACACTGCTGGATAAGATGCCTACCGCCGCGTTTACGAATTTAGGCTGCAAAGTCAATCAATATGAGATCGAGCGCATCGCCGAAAGCTTCGAAGCGCACGGGTTTACCGTGACGGATTTTCGAAGCCAGGCCGATGTGTATGTGATCAATTCCTGCTCCGTGACCGCTGACGCCGACCGCAAGTCCCGCTATATGGCGCGCCGGGCGGCCCGAGAGCATCCTGGCTCCAAAGTCGTCGTTACCGGCTGCTTCGCGCAGCTGGCGATCGATACGAGCGAAGAGGTGGACGGCGCCGCGCTCTTGGTTCCGAACTCTGAGAAGATGCGCACCGTGGCGCATGTGATGAACGCCTTCCCCGATCTGATGCAATACTCGTCGTCGCCCGCGATGGTTGACCCAATTGCCGTCTTCCCCGAAAGCGCGCCGGCGGGGCTGATTGCGATCGACGCCTCGGGCGCAGGGCCCGCCGCGCTGCACCGTACGCGTGCTGTGCTCAAAATTCAGGACGGCTGCGAGTACTTCTGCGCCTTCTGCTCCATTCCCTTCACACGCAATACCATGGCGAGCCGGCCTTTCGAGCATGTTCTCGCCGAAGCGAGGCTTCTGGCCGAGCGCGGCGCGCGTGAGGTCGTGGTGACGGGGGTCTGCGTCGGCGCCTATGGCCCGGAGACCGGCAGCGGCGGGGCGCGCCTGGCCGATGTGCTTACGGCGGTCGCGGACGTCCCCGGCATCGACCGCGTTCGTCTTTCTTCGGTACAGCCTGTCGAGATCCCTGACGAGATTATCATGGCGATGGCGAGCCATCCCAGTATCGCCCCTCATCTTCATCTGTCGCTGCAAAGCGGCGACGACACGATTTTGAAGCGGATGAACCGGCCATACGATACGGCATTCTTTTCAGAGATCGCCGATAAACTGCGCGTCCATATGCCGCAGATCGGTCTCACAACAGATTTGATCGTCGGCTTTCCCGGCGAAACCGAGGAACTGTTCGAAAACACGCTCGCCTACGCCCGCAAGATGCGCTTTGCCCGCACCCATGTCTTCCGATACTCGCCCCGTCAGCGCACGGCCGCTGAGCTTTTGAAAGACGATGTCCATCCGGAAGAGAAAGAGCGCCGTCACCGGGCGCTGACCGCCGTCTGCGTGGAGAGCCAGCGCGCGTTCGCGGCGGAGCACATCGGCCAAACGGTCTCCGTGCTGACGGAGGCGCGCGGCGCGCAGGATGGCTGGCTTTCCGGGTACACGGGGAACTACGTGCGTGTCCAGTTCGAAGCGCGCGGCGCGAAGCGGGGCGAGATCGTCCGCGTGACGCTCACCGACGTTCTGGTCGACGGGGATGCATTTGGAATGAAGCAGGAGACAATTTCCCAATGAGCGATAGCATCTTTACCAAGATCATCAAACGCGAAATTCCCGCCTCCATCGTCTATGAAGACGACAAGGTGATCGCGTTCAACGACATTCACCCCTCGGCCCCGGTCCATATCCTCGTCGTCCCAAAGAAGCCGATCGTCAATCTCATGGACGCCGCGCCCGAGGATGCGCCTCTTCTTGGCTATTTGCTCGAAGCCGCCGCCCGGATCGCGCGTGACGCCGGGATCGGTGAGAGTGGGTTCCGTCTCATCATCAACAATGGCAAGGACGGCGGCCAGACAGTCGATCATCTGCACGTACACATCTTAGGCGGAAAAACGCTCCCCATTACATTTTAGGCAATACCCACATCCCACAGCAGAGGACCACTTCTTTGAAACGCTTTCAGACACTTTCGGTTCTTTCTCTCGCTGCGCTCAGCTTGCTTGCCGGCTGCGGCCCGAAGACAGGCACGGAGCCGGGTCCAAGCGCCGGCGCGCCCGCGCCTGCCGCCGACTTCAAAGTGGCTCTTCTGACGACCGGTCCCGTGACTGACGGCGGCTGGAACCAATCGGCGTACGAAGGTCTGATGAAGATCCAGAAAGATCTGGGCGCGAAGGTCGAAAAGCAGGAGAGCCTGAACAGCAGCCAGTTTGAGGACGCCTTCCGAGACTTCGCGAACCAAGGGTACAACGTGATTTTCGCGCACGGCGATGAGTTTGGCCCGGCCGCCGCGAAGGTCGCCAAACAGTATCCCAAGGTCGTGTTTGTGACGACCGGCGGCACGCTGTCCGCCGCGAACCTTGTTCCAATCCACCTTGCCACGGAAGAAGGGACATACCTGCAAGGCATGGAGGCGGCGTTCGTTTCCAAGTCCGGCAAGGGCGGATTTATTGGCGGGCAGAATTTCCCGCCAGTGAAGATGGCGGCGGACGCATTCGCCAATGGCGCAAAATCCGTCAATCCCAAGTTCACGTTCCAGACCACATACATCAACGGCTGGACCGATCCTGTCGCCGCCAAAGCGCAGACCGAAGCGATGCTCAGCAGCGGCGCCGACGTCATCGCGCACAACTGCGACGCCGCCGCCAAGGGCATGTTCGACACGGCGGGAACGAAACCGGGCGTCTACACCTTCGGTGTGAACGCCGACGAGAACTCCAAAGCGCCGAACGTCCTTTCCAGCGCCGTCCTCAACGTGCCGAAAGCGTTCGCGGACATCGCGACGGAAGTCAAAGCCGGCAATTTTCAGGGACATCCCATCTCTATCGGCCTGAAAACTGGCGACGTGACGCTGGTCGATAACCCAAAACTTGCGAACGTGCTGACCGCCGATCAAAAGGCGAAAATCGCCGCCGCCGCGAAAGATATTGAAGACGGCAAGATCAAAGTCGCGCCGTAAGAAGAGTGGCCCTCACCCCCCAGCCCCCTCTCCCAATTCTGGGAGAGGGGGAGCCAGATTAAGATTGGGATTTTAGGTTAGAATTTCTGATCTGAACAAAACAAAATTCTGGCTCCCCTTCTCCCAGAATTGGGAGAAGGGGCTGGGGGGTGAGGGCCGTCCTAGAAATCGGGATTGCCCTTTCGTGACAACACTCCCGCCATCTCCATCCAACCCAAACAATACAGCCCTCGCCCTCCAGCGCATCACCAAACGCTTCGGCGCGTTCACCGCGCTCGACGGCGTGGACTTCACACTTCGCCCGGGCGAAATCCACGCCCTGCTCGGCGAAAACGGCGCCGGTAAATCCACACTCCTAAAGATCATGCGCGGCCTGCTTCGACCGGACGGCGGCGAAATCGTGTGCGATGGGCAAACGCATTCAGCGTTCACCCTGAAAGACGCGCGGACGGCGGGGATCGGGATGGTGCATCAGCACTTCATGCTGGTGTCAAGTATGACAGTCGTGGAGAACCTGGCGCTTGCGGAGGCGACGGCCTCCGGCGCGCTGCCTGGGCTGGAAGCGGCAACGCGTGAGCGCGCCACGGCCATCGCTGCGCGTCTTGGATGGACCATCCCCTGGGACAATCTTGTCGCCGACCTGCCGGTAGGAACGCAGCAGCGCGTGGAGATCGTGCGGACCTTGCTGGGTGACGCCCGTATTTTACTCTTCGACGAACCGACCGCCGTCCTTGCCCCCACGGAAACCTTGGAGCTTTTCCGAGTGCTTCGCACGCTGCGCGAGGAGGGCCGTAGTCTAGTCTTTGTTTCCCATAAGTTGTCCGAAGTGATGTCGCTCTGCGACCGCGTCACCGTTCTGCGCCGTGGCAAGACGGTCGGTACGGTGACGATCGACGACACCAACCCCAATGATCTTGCGCGTCGCATGGTGGGAAGCGCGGAGAAACACGATCTCGAAACGTCTGACGCTCCCGCGCATCCGCATCCAACCGAGCCTGCTGTAACAAAGGCACAGCCGATTGTTTCCTTTACCAAAGTCTCCACCAAGCCAAGACCGATGGAGACCGCGCTGGTGGATTTGACCTTTTCCATCAACGCCGGCGAAATTTTAGGCGTAGCGGGTGTCGACGGCAACGGTCAAGCAGAATTGATACAGATCTTTCAGGGGCTGCGCGCGTGGCAATCCGGCGAAGCCGCATTCTTGGGGCAGTCGATGCGGCAGATGGGCGTGCGGGAGCGCCGAGAGTTTGGCGTTGCGATTATCCCGCCGGATCGGCATCGTGAGGGGCTGGCGCTGGGATTGTCCGTGGGGGAGAATTTGGCGCTGGAGGCGACGCGTCAGACGGCGTTCCGGCAAGGGTTTTGGCTGCGCCGCCGCAAGCTGCGAGAGTTCAGCCAGCAGCTTCTCACGGATTACGATATCCGGACGGACCGATTGTCCACGCTTGCCGGGTCACTGTCGGGCGGCAATCAGCAGAAAATCGTGATTGCGCGGGCGCTGTGCGGTCAGCCGCAATTGCTGATCGCGGCCAGTCCCACGCGCGGCCTTGATGTCGGCGCCACGGCTTACGTTCATCGCAAGCTGCGCGAGCGGGCGGCGGAGGGTGGGGCGATCTTACTCGTCTCGACGGAGCTGGATGAAATTGTCGCGCTGAGCCATCGCATCGCCGTGCTGTACGAAGGTCGGATTGTGGGGATTGTTCCATCGAATACGCCCCGCGAGACGCTGGGGCTGATGATGGGCGGAAAGCAGGTCGTGGGTCATGGCTAATACGGCGCGCAGCTTCGGACGCTGGCTGCTCACGGCCGCAATCACGCTTCTGGCGATCGCTGGCCTGACAACCCTCGTCGTCACTCTTGCCGGCGCGCATATCGGCGATGTGCTGACGGCCCTCTATCAAGGCGCCGCCGGCAGCCGTTATGACATTGGGAATACGCTCAACCGCACAACCCCGCTTTTACTAACGGGCCTTGGCGTGGCGATCGCGTTTCGCGCGAAGATCTGGAACATCGGCGGCGAAGGGCAATTCCTCGTCGGCGCCATCGCCGCCTCCGCTGTGGGCGCCTACCGCTGGCATAGCCTGCCGGCTCCCATTTTAATTCCCCTGGTCATGGTGTCGGGCGCGTTCGCCGGCGCCGCCTGGGGCGCCATCGCCGGGGCGCTGCGCGCCTGGCGCGGCGTCCCCGAAGTCATCAGCACGATCATGCTGAACTTTGTCGCCGCCCAATTGCTATCGTTTCTTCTGCATGGCCCTATGCAGGAAGCCACGCACGCCCAGCCCGCCTCAGAAGCGCTGCCCTTAAACGCCCAGCTGCCTGTAATCTTGCCCGACACCACTCTGCACTTCGGCCTTTACTTAGCGCTGGCGGCAATCGTCGTCGTGACCGTCTATCTCTTCGCTACCCCCGCCGGCTTCGCCCTGCGCGTCGTGGGCGACAACCCCGAAGCCGCCCGCGCCTCCGGCATTAACGTTGCCTGGACACAAGTCTCGGCCATGGCCTGGAGCGGCGCTCTGTGCGGCCTCGCTGGCGCCGTCGAGCTCTCCGGCAAGATCGGCTCCCTCTACGAAAACTACTCCCCCGGCTACGGGTTTACCGCTGTCGCCGTCGCCCTGCTCGGCCGCCTCAACCCCTGGGCCATCGCCCTCTCCGCCCTTTTCTTCGGCGCCCTCAGCGCCGGCTCCGGCAGCATGGAGCGCAGCGCCCACGTCTCCAGCGTATTGATCTACGTCATTCAGGGAGTAACACTTCTGGCGCTGCTGGCGTCGCAGCAGATTCAGGCGATGAGACGAAGTGCAGCGGGGTAACGAGCTTCGCCTTCATTTCCTCAAATAACTGCATCGCAGGTTTTAATTCGCCACGATCAGCTGCCGTTAAACCTTCACGGATAGCTTGGATAATTCCATCTGGCATTCTAATCCTCCAATCCCAATTCCGAGATATAGTCCCGTCGCTGCGCTCTCCAATACCGTGTGCACGCCGGCAAAAAATCGCACCAGGGGCAGACATCGGGAAGCGGTTCGGGGCGGACGGACTCGAAGTCTCTTTCGAGGATCATGAGACCGATGCCGCGCAGGTCGTCTTCGAGGGCGTCGAGTTCTTCGTCGGTGTACGCGCAGGACGCGGTGACGCCGCCGCGCAGGGCGTGGATGGTGGCGAAGACGCGGCGGTCGGGGTTGTTTCGTTTGGCGAGCAATTGGTAAACGGACATGGCGAGGGCGGATTTGACGTCGGCTTCGGTGACGCTCATACGACCGGATTTGTAGTCGACGATTTCTAATGCGCCGTCGGCAAGGTGCTCGTCGATGCGGTCGATGCGGCCGGTGAGGACGAACTCGCCCATATCGTACTTGAGCATTTTTTCCGTGAGGAAGGTTTGGGTGAGGTCTGCGCGCTCGGTGGCGAGAGCGTGGTACGTGGTCAGGATCTGGGCGGCCTCGATCCGATGCTCTTGTTCTTGTTCGGCGCTCGCGTATCCCTGGGGGATCCAGTCTTGATCGAGGCGTGTCACGAGTTCTTCCGATGTCACAGCGGCGCTGCCGCCGGATTCGTGGAAGTTTTGCAGGGTGGAGTGCAGGGACGTTCCAAAGGAAAAGCCGGCGCGCGATTTGTGGTAGAAGCGGCCGACCTTATCAATATACTCCAGCCGGTACATCATTGGACAGCTGAGAAATGTCTTGATGCGGGTGGGGGAGAACTCCGGCTTTCTGGGCTTGCGCGGCGCGGCGGGCTTCCTTGCCCGCGCCGGTTTGGGGACTTCGGTCATACCGAAGTGTACCCAACCGACGCGGCCGGCGCCACCACAATACGGCTGCCCTGAACGAGCACGACTTCTACGTGAGTTCCGGCGGAAATAAAGGCGCCTTCGCTCACAACCGGCATTCGCACTCCCTGGAACTCAGCGATGCCGGACGGGCGAAGATCGCTGGTGACCTCGCCAACCGAGCCGAGATATCCAGTGTAGTCTTCACTGGAGACATAGCCCTGCGTCGCCGTCTGCATCATCGGCTGCCCGATCTTGTTCCAAACCCGGCTGCGCGGCAGGTAGATGAAGAACGCCACCAGGATGCCGACGGTCATCAGCAGAGAACCACTGATGGCGTAGAGCGCTCCGTTCTGCGCGCCGCCGAGGGCGAAGTACATCCCGACGCCTACCAAGCCCAGCCCGATGATCGCGGAAACTCCATGTCCAGGGAATAGGTGCGTTTCAAAGAGCAGAAACACGACCCCGCCGAGGACGAGTAGGATCCCGACATACGACGCATGGCCCACGGCAATATGGGCAGCGAAGATCAGTGCAAGCAGCAGGCCGCCGGCGATTCCCGCAAGCCCCCATGTATGCAGCGTCAGAAGCTCGACGATGATCAGCGCGATCCCGAGCGCGAGCAGCAGGATTGTCGCCCACGGCAGGACGATCCAGCGGGCAAACGCGACCCAGGCGCTGAAGTGCGCCGTCTCAATACTCGCCGACTGCTGACCCATCGCCGTGAGGACGCCAGGGTAGTCGGTCGCGATGGCCGTGGCGAAGCCGGCCGTTTGAGCCTGCTGCGCGGTCATCGTCAGCGAATCCCCAGCATTCGCGACGCCGAGGCTGGGCAAGGGGGCGTCCGCAGAGACAAAGGCGCCCGCAATCGCTTGGTTTCGCCCAAGCGCCGCCGCCGCCGCTTTGAAGTCCGCCTTCGCTTTGCTGGAGCCGGCTCCGCCGAGGATCGCGGACGGCGACATCACCACGGTCTTTGAGGCCAGCGGAATGATGGCGCCGGCGCCCATGGCGTGATCGTGAACGTAAACGGCGATAGGGAGCGACTGGGTGTGCGAGATAATAGAAGACTTGATCTCGTTCGCGGAGTCATCATCGCCCGACAGAGTGTCCACATCAAGGATCACCCCGGCGGCGCCGTCTTTCCAGGCGGAATCCAGCTGCTCGTTGACAAATGAGGCCACCGAGCCGTTGATATGCCCATGAACTTCGACGACCCGAACGCGCGGCGCATCCGCGCGCGCGGCGGGAACGAGACCGATTGTCGCCATCAGGACCAAAACAAAGACACTGAGGGCGAGTCGCGCAAGACGCCCGCCCATACCGTTATCGACCATCGCCGCCACGCCCTTCGTAAACATGAAATGGGTCCTGAAGTAAGTAGCGCTCCAGGCGGCCATGGGTCCGCTCCGCCAGAGCGTGCGTATAGAGAATAACTCCCGCAGATACCGAAGAGAGGAAGTTGAACCATCGGAAGCGCCAGCGCTGCCGGATGCCCATCTTCATTTCCTTGCGCACTTCCGCCATGCGGGGCGCAAACTCCGTCCATAGGTCCAGAGCCGGCTCGTGCGCGGGGAGGCGGTGTATCAGCGCCACCGTCCGCTCGAAATCGATCAGCTCGGCGGCGCATTCCGGGTTCGCGGCTAAGTAGCTTTGAAACCGGTCGGTCGCATCTGGGTCCAGTTCGTCTTCTAAATACGCGGAAAACTGTTCGCGTGCCTCTTGCTCGGTCACAGTACAACATCTCCCATCAATACTCAAATTTTGTCAACACTCAAAATTTCCTAGTCATCATATGAACAGCGTCAGCGATCCGGATTGGTTCCCAGGTCTGGACTGATCAGACCGAGATAGGGCTGAAACTTCTGTTTGAACGCCAACCGAGCCCGGTGGAGCTTGGATTTGACGTTCACCATCGAAAGATCCGTGATCTCCACAATCTCCTCATAGGAGAGCTGCTGAAAATCACGCAGTGTGAGCAATAGGCGTTGTTCGGTCGTGAGCTGTGAAAGGACTTTGTCCACCACGCGCTGCAATTCGCGGATTTCCACGATGCGGCTGACGTCGGCGTCCTCATCCGGCACATCCCGGCCCGATTCGCCCTGCGGCGTTTCTTCATTCAGAGAATAGTCTTCCACCTCATCGCGGCGTTTATTTTCGCGAATATGGTTCAGACAGGTATTCTTTGCGATCGTAAACAGCCAGGTGCTGAACTTACAATTGCCCTTGAACGCCGGAAGGGCGCGCAGGGCTTTGTAAAACACCTCTTGCGTCAGGTCATAGGCTTCCTCGCCGTTCACCATGCGATAAACAAGATGAAAGACAGGCGCCTGATATTTTTTAAACAGCGTCTCGAAGACGGCCGGATTACCCGTGGCTCGGAACTGCCGCACGAGGGCGACGTCCGGATCGAGCCGTGGGGCCGAGATAATCGAGAGGCTCATACGGGAACTCGCGGCGGGCTGCATATCCTGCGGTAACTCTTTCCCCTGTCGAGTGAGACACGGCGCTGCGCAAAAAGTTGCGCTTTCAATAAAGTATTGTAGCAAATAATTTCGCCGTCTGCAATGTTAGTGTACCCAAACCCATGTTCCAGCGCCCATTGCGGTATAATAAGGCGTTATGGCAATGAATTCCGAGACCTTTGTCCGCAATAAAACGCTGTCTTTACCGATGGCGGATGAAAACAGCGTGATTCGCCGGCCACGCGCCGAGCGGGCCACGGTGCTGACCCTCGACGCTGGCAGCGCCGCCGACGAAGCGGGGATAAAGATTGGCGACGTGCTGATCAACGTCAACGGCAACCCCGTACTCGATATCGTCGACTTTGCATTTCTCAGCGCCGGCGAGCAGATCACGCTCGATGTGGAGCGTCCGAACGTCGGCCCGATGCACTTCGTGATTAGCAAGGGCTACGACGAAGATCTGGGGATCGAGTTCGGCGACGATCTTTTTGACCGTGTTCATATCTGCAAAAACAAGTGCGTGTTCTGCTTCTTGTATCAGCAGCCGAAAGGCCTTCGTTCGTCGCTGTATATCAAGGACGACGATTACCGTCTTTCGTTTCTGCATGGAAACTATCTCACGCTCACCAACATGGGCGAGTCCGAGTTCCAGCGCGTCATCGACCAGAAGCTTTCGCCGCTCTTTGTTTCCGTCCATGCGACCGATCCCGAAGTGCGTGGACGCATGCTCGGCCGCAAAGGTCCGGAGGCGATCCTGCCGCGCCTGCAAATGCTCGCGGACGCCAAGATCCAGATCCACGGTCAAGTCGTTCTCTGTCCCGGCTACAACGACGGCGAACAGCTTGCGCAAACCGTGAAGGAGCTGTCTGAGCTGCATCCCGAAGCGCGCGGCACATACGGCGGCGTGCTGAGCGTCGCGATCGTCCCCGTCGGCCTGACCCAGTTCCGCGACCGCCTCGCGGCGCTTACGACTTGCAGTCCCGAATTCTGCGGATCCCTGCTGGCCGAGGCCGAAGAGTGGCGCACGCGCTATCGAAAAGAACTCGGCACGAACTTCGCTTTTTTGAGCGATGAGTTCTATCTCAACGCTGGCGTGGAGATCCCCGCAGCAAAGCAATACGAAGGATTTCCGCAATTGGAAGACGGGGTGGGGCTCGTGCGCTTGTTCATGGACGATGCCCGCAAGGTCGCCCGCAAGCTGCCTGCGAGCGTCAAGACGCCGCGCACCGCCACCATGGTCACCGGCAAGCTCGCCGAGCCGCTGCTCCAGGGCCTTGCCGACAGTTTCAATACCGTCGAGAACGTCAGCGTGAATGTCTGCGCCGTACACAACACGTTCTTCGAGGGCAGCATCAATGTCGCCGGTCTTCTGACCGGCAAGGACATCTCCGAAGCTTTGAATGCGATGGGAAACGAGATGGGCG